>CAYGQG010000042.1:0-14037 GCA_964351955.1 uncultured Micavibrio sp.
ATAGCAACGGCGCGGCATTAATATTATTAAGACCGACCCCCGGTTACGGCGGCGCCGCTGGCAACGCGAACAGGAAGAGCATAAACCCGAAACCCTCACGTTGCACCGCCTTCACGAAGTCACTAACCGTGATTTTTTCGCTGGTAATGGAATTCTGAACATCCACGAGGAGCTGTGATATGGGGCGGGCCGTTTTCGTCATGAAAATACAGTAACGAAAATATGGTTGAAAAAAAATAGAGAAGCGATTATTGATACACGTTCTTACATGGTGCGCCCCTGTGGCGGAATTGGTAGACGCGCCGGATTCAAAATCCGGTTCTTTCGGGAGTGGGAGTTCAAGTCTCCCCGGGGGCACCATTATATTTCAAAATAAAAATGATTAATGCAGCCAAGCCCAAAGCAACGGAATCCAGATCAGGGAAGTGGTGAGGGTACCCTTTATGGTCTGATAGGCGATCCACGCCCATAACATGCGTTTTCCGGGTTTCTGAAATTTCTTAAAGAACGGTTTTTTCTCTAGCGTTGCAGTGTCCATGCTTACATTCTATCCGTAGCTTTTTTCAAAGAAATTGATTTCGGTCAATTCTAGTTTTTAAAAATACCGACATGCTGAAATTATGGATGTCTGTGAACTGGAAATGTCGCCATCAAAATATAGTGATCTCGTTGACCGCTATGTCTCTGTTTGTAATCGCGCATTACAAAAAAACAGCAGTCTGTTTCCTTTTAAGCAGATATTTAAGGCTATAAAGTCGGCGAACCAAAGTGGGCCGATAGAGGTCGTGGTTATAGATCAAACTCTGCAAGAAACATATGCATTTCACATCGATCCTGACGGGATTACAGCTGTACCGCATAGTCAGTGCAAGGATTGCCAATGTGTCCGTGCATGGAATGTTGAAGTCGATTATTTAAGAAGGATCGTCAAAAACCCGGCTTTTTATATCAAAAATCCAGCCAGATTAAACTGGGAATGGACACACGATTCTTAAAGTGGGTTAGGCCTTCTTTAAGTCCTTGCAAGGAAATCCCGAAGAGCATGCGGCGCAAGAATAATTGATCAGCTGATCCAAGGTATCCATCTCTACTGTAGCGCCTTTAATACGAATACCTGTCTTATCTTTAAGCTTTGTGAGTGCTCTTGAGAATGTTTCTGGCTGCATACCGAGTCTGGAGGCTACAAGTGTTTTGTCGTAGGGCAAGTGTATGGTGATTGGGCCTTGTTCTTGTTGGCTTGTCAGCCTGAGAAGGAAGCAGCCGATCCTTTGCGGAGCGTTTTGTATCGTGCGGTGTTCGATTTCACGATCTTGCTGCTTACGGTAACGGGCCATTGAAGACAGCATGTTAAAGGCAAAATCGTTATTTTCTTTGATTTCGTTCTTAAGCAGGCTCAAGGAAAATGAAACAATCTCGGCGGTTTCAACAACTTCGGCACTGTAAGGGTAGGTGTCTTCCTCATATATAGATGCCTCACCGAAAATATGACCGGAGGATAAGATGTCTACGACAGATTGACTGCCATCCAGCGTTTCTCTGAAAAGCTTCACCCAGCCGCTTTTTATCAGATAAAAATTTTGAGCTTCGTCACCACTGACGAAGAGCAGCGCGTTTTTCTCATATTTCGTAACATGAGCACTGCCTTCCAGGGTCTCATAAAAGGTGTCTCGTCCACCTTTGAATATTGATAATTCTTTTAAGTTCATAATGTCCGTGTTTTTTTTTGCGTTTTTTATGCGCCGAATTGACTTTAGTCAATGCTCTAGTGTGACGCTCTGAGCAGTATATTAGAGATAACTATAAGCGGCACAATGGAAGTTTTAAACTGTATTTCAGATTTTAGTACGTCGTACGGCCTTTACCTAAGCCTTTTTTTAGCGGGACTAGTTGGCGGCTTCACGCACTGTGCGGGCATGTGCGCGCCGTTTGTTGTTGCGCAGACAGGCAAAGGGACAGGCGTTTCAAGGTTGAGAGGTGCGCTGCTTTTGCCGTACCACTTTGGTCGGATGACTACTTATATATTGTTGGCGGTTGTTGTTTGCAGCTTTGTGAATTTGGCGTTTCTATTTTCAGATGGTCGCTCGTTTCTAGCCGCACCAATCCTTGTGCTTGCTGCAACGCTTTTTCTGGCTAGTGCTTTTCCGGTGCTCGGACGTGTTTTTCCCTGGGCCGTGAAGCTTAAGATTGTGCCGCAAATCAACGGGTTTAGTAGGCTTTTATCAAAGCTCTCAAGCAATGCAGGCGTTGTGCAGCGTTATTTTCTCGGCGTTTTGCTTGGCTTCATGCCATGCGGGCTGGTTGTTTCGGCAATTTTAGCGGCATCAACAGCCCCGAGTATATTTCACTCGGCAATGGCTGTGAGTGCCTTTGCTGTTGGCACGATGCCTGCGCTTATGCTGATAGGCATCGGAAGTAAAACATTCATGCATAAATACCCGAATTTATCCGCGCGGGTTTCACTGGGCGCGATGGTAATTAGCAGTTTTTGGTTGGTCGCTCTTGCAGGGGTGATGTTGTCAGGGGCATGAGGTTTTAAAGGAAGGTCATATGAGCACAGTAATAGAAAACCCGAACTATAATTACGATATCGTCAGGAAGTTTACGTTGGCGACGATATTCTGGGGGCTTGTTGGAATGGCTGCCGGCGTGTTTATCGCTTCGCAAATGGTCTTTCCCGATTTAAACATCGAGCCTTATTTAAGCTTCGGTCGCTTACGTCCGCTACATACCTCGGCGGTGATTTTTGCTTTTGGTGGTAACGGCCTTTTCGCGACAAGTTATTACGTCGTGCAGCGCACATGCGGCGTAAGGCTGCAATGCGACAAATTGGCCAGTTTTACTTTCTGGGGCTATCAGACTTTTATCATTCTGGCTGCCCTTGGTTATGTCCTTGGTGTTACGCAGAGTAAGGAATATGCCGAACCGGAATGGTATGCCGATATATGGCTGACGCTGGTATGGGTTGCATATCTTGTCGTGTTTATGAAGACGATCATAGCACGAAAGGTTTCTCACCTTTACGTCGCAAACTGGTTTTATCTGGCCTTCATTATAACCGTAGCTGTTCTGCATCTCGGTAATGGGCTGGCAATTCCTGTAAGTCTGATGGGCGCAAAAAGCTACTCACTATACGCAGGTGTGCAAAGCGCCATGATTCAGTGGTGGTATGGTCACAACGCGGTGGGCTTTTTCCTCACCGCGGGTTTCTTGGGGATGATGTATTATTTCATCCCAAAGCAGGCTAATCGCCCGATTTATTCGTATCGATTATCGATCGTACACTTTTGGTCCTTGATCTTTATCTATATGTGGGCTGGTCCTCACCACTTGCATTACACGGCGTTGCCCGACTGGGCGCAGACTTTGGGGATGACATTTTCCATCATGCTTTGGATGCCGAGTTGGGGCGGGATGATCAACGGTGCTATGACCCTATCGGGCGCATGGGGAAAACTCCGTGACGATCCTGTCTTGCAGTTCATGATCATTGCACTGGCCTTTTACGGTATGAGTACATTTGAAGGCCCGCTAATGGCCATACGCGCAGTGAATTCACTATCGCACTATACAGACTGGACCATTGGTCATGTGCATTCGGGGGCTTTGGGTTGGGTTGGCTTTATCACCTTCGGTGCGTTGTACCACCTTGTGCCCAAACTTTGGGGGAGGGAGCGTCTATACTCAACCAAACTCGTCTCTCTTCACCTATGGATCGCAACGCTGGGCATCGTTCTCTACATCACGGCGATGTGGGTGTCCGGCATTATGCAAGGCCTGATGTGGCGTTCTTACGACGAGATGGGATTCTTACAGTACTCATTCGTCGAGAGCGTGATGGCGATGAAACCTTTCTACATTATTCGGGTTATGGGCGGACTGCTCTATCTGATAGGAGCTGTGATCATGACGTACAATTTTTGGAAAACCATTCGCGGTGACGTGAATGAAAAAGAACACACCCCTGAACTTCAAGGAGTACCGGTATGAGTTGGAATAATCACGAACATCTAGAGAAGAATGCATTGCTTCTGCTGGGGCTGGTTATTGTTGTGATCCTGATCGGCGGAATCGTTGAGATCATTCCGCTATTTCGTAAGGAAACGGTTATCGAGCCGGTGGAAGGGGTCCGTCCATATACACCACTCGAGCTGGTAGGCCAGAACATCTACATCCGTGAAAACTGCGCGGCATGCCATTCCCAGCAAATACGACCTTTGCGCGATGAAGTTGTCCGCTACGGTCATTATTCATTGGCAGCGGAAAGCATGTATGACCATCCGTTCTTGTGGGGGTCAAAACGTACAGGGCCGGATCTGACCCGTGTCGGTGGAAAATATTCTGATGAATGGCATGTTGCCCACCTGAAGGAACCTAGAGATTTGGTGCCCGAATCCATTATGCCGTCCTATGAGTTTTTAATGAATAACGGCGTAAACCTTCATGAGCTTTCTGGGCATTTGAAAACCCTGCGTTTAACTGGCGTTCCTTATACGGATGAGATGATCGAAAAAGCAGAGCATGACGCTTACGTTCAGGCTGTGAGCGAAGGTCGTGCAGATACCGATGGCTTGATGGAAAGATACGGTGAAGACGTGATTGCCAGAGATTTCGACGGGCAGGAACATCACGTGACCGAAATGGACGCGCTCGTTGCCTATCTACAAGTGTTGGGCACAATGGTTGATTTTGATGCCGTCAAAGACGTTGAAGGTATGGACGACGAGGGAGATGCAGAATGAAAGAATTTTTCGCAGATACCGAAATCGGACTGATAGGGCTTTTGTTCTTTTTCACGTTTTTTTGTGTCGCAGCGTTGTGGACGTTCCGCCCAGGCGGAAAGAAATCCTATTCGGAGCACGGCAATATTCCATTCAAGGAGCATGACGAATGAGTGATGATAGAAAAAAAGAGATCGATCAGGTTTCCGGTGTGGAGACGACAGGCCATGAATGGGATGGGCTGAAAGAGTTGAATAATCCTCTCCCGCGCTGGTGGGTATGGGTGTTCCTGATTACGGTTGTCTGGTCCGGCTGGTATTTTGTCGTATACCCCGCTTGGCCGACGCTTTCTGGTGCTACATTGGGAACGCAGGGCTACACGCAGTTTAAGGAGCTGGAAAGCAGCCAGGCCGAAATCGTAGCTAGACAAGAAACATACATGAATCGATTTGAGCAGGCATCTTTCGAGGAGATCATGGATGATCCTGAGTTATACGCCTTTGCAATGGCTGGTGGTGCATCTGCCTTTAAGGACAACTGTGCGACCTGTCATGGTACAGGCGCTGCGGGCGGTAATGGCTATCCGAACCTGATTGATGATGATTGGCTCTGGGGTGGTCGTCTTGCCGATATTCATCAAACTTTGGAATACGGTATCCGTGCGGACAACTATGATACCCGCCTGTCACAAATGCCAGCTTTCGGTAAGGACAAGCTTCTGAACAAAGAAGAAATCAATGCGGTTGTCGACTACGTCCTTTCATTGTCAGGTAGCGAAAAGAAAGACAATTACGAGCAAGGTGAGGCAGTTTTTAGAAGTCAGTGTGCAACCTGTCATGGTGATGATGCAAAAGGCTTGAGGGAGTTCGGCGCTCCGAACCTTACGGATGGAATTTGGCTTTACGGTGGTACAAGAAAAGATGTTTATGAGACCGTTTTTCGCGCACGCGCAGGGATGATGCCAGCATGGGGAGAGCGCATGGATGAACAAACCATCAGGCAGCTGACGGTTTATTTGCACCAGCTCGGTGGTGGAGAAATGGATGTGCAAGAAGACAGTGAAATGGATGAGGGCGATCCCGAAACAGTCACAGAGGACTGACAAAGCTCTAGATAGAGGTTGGAGTGCTACAATATTTCGAGAAGCAAAAACGGATATACCCTAAACGCGTATGGGGACGTTTCCGTAAGCTGAAATGGTTGGCGATGATCGTCACTCTGGCTATTTACTATCTTGCACCTTTTATACGGTGGGATAGAGGCCCGACAGCGCCGGATCAAGCCATCCTAATTGATCTCGAGCATGCGCGGGCCTATTGGTTCTGGATAGAAATCTGGCCACAGGAAGTCTATTACATCACGGGCATCTTGATACTGGCCGCCATTGGCTTGTTCTTTGTGACCAGTCTGTTTGGTCGTGTTTGGTGTGGTTATTTCTGCCCTCAAACCGTGTGGACCGATCTCTTTATATGGGTGGAACGAATATTTCAGGGTGACCGGAATGCGCGTAAAAAACTACGTGAAGGGCCGTGGACTTGGGACAAAGTCAAAAAAATGACGGCTACACATTTGGTGTGGCTGATTATCGGTTTATGCACGGGCGGTGCGTTTGTTCTTTACTTCAATGATGCGCCGACTTTGCTTAGGGATGTTTTGAATTTAGATGTCTCGCCTACCGTTTCGATGTTCGTTTTCGGCCTGACATTTAGTACTTACTTAATGGCGGGTTTCGCTCGTGAGCAAGTTTGTACATATATGTGCCCTTATGCGCGGTTTCAATCTGCGATGTTCGATCGGGATACGCTTATCATTGGCTATGATGAGGAACGCGGCGACCCTCGCGGCAAACATAAAAAAGGCGATACATGGGACAACCGTGGGCACTGCATAGATTGTAGCCTGTGTGTTCAGGTTTGCCCTATGGGTATTGATATTCGTAAAGGCCTGCAGATGGAGTGTATCGCATGCGGCTTATGTGTTGATGCGTGTGACGGGGTCATGGAAAAACTCGAATTGCCGCGCGGCCTTATCCGCTATGATACCGAAAATAACATCGAAGCCAAAGACAAGAGCGAGGATAAGGTATTTAAGTTTTTAAGACCCCGAACTATTTACTATTCAACCATTATGGCGCTTGTCGGCGGTATAATGTTGTATGCGCTTATCAATCGCGCTCCGCTGGATATCACGGTTTTGCATGACCGTAATCCGTTGTTCGTAAAACTTTCTGATGGCGCAATCCGTAACGGTTATATTTTGAAAATTCAAAACAAAACACATGAGCACCGGACATATCAACTCGAAGTTGACGGCATGAACGGCAACGTTTTGGTCGAAGTGAAAGCTGCAGGTAATGCTGATGTCGACCATATCTATGTGCCCGCAGACAGTGTTGGCACATATCGCGTTTTTGTCAGTAGCGATACTCAACCGTCCGCGCCTAAGGATATAGTTTTCAAACTTCAGGATGGTGGAATTCAGGATGAATATGAAAGCGTCTTTGTATCACGGAGAGAAAAATAATGGCGGCCTTACTTGATCGAAACAAAGGAACGTGGGTGCTGCTGTGTTTTATCGCATTCTTTGCATTGATCGTTGCTGTGAACGCCGTGTTTATAAGCACCGCACTAAATACACATAGCGGCCTCGTTACTGAAAAACCGTATGAGAAGGGACTGGCTTTTGATCAAACTCTTAAATTGGCCCGTGCCCAACCCGATATCCAGCAAAGGGCAGAATTTCATGACGACGTGTTGCAATGGTCTTTGCATTCCCCTGACGGAGAACCGATTGCCGCCGTAGTAAATGCAACATTGGTAAGAACGGTCAAAGACGGGTATGACTTTCATGTAAAGTTGGAACATAAAGGCGATGGTGTTTACGAAGCACCTCTGGACTTGCCGTTAAAAGGACGCTGGGAAGCGCGGTTGAAAGCACAATGGAAAACTTTGCAATATCAGACCCGTTACCCGTTCATAGCGAAATAAACGATATGGACATAGAGACAGGTTACGAGACGCTGGTGCATACGATTGCGAACGGCGATCGTGAGCTATACGTATCTGTTTCCGGCGTAACTTGCGCAGCCTGTATTCACAAAATTGAATCCGCTTTAAAGCAAGAGCCAGATGTTGGTGGTGTCTATCTCAATTTCACCACAGGGCAGCTACGGGTTAGTTGGCGCGGGGAAAAAAAACTCTCCAACGTTTTTGTGAAAAAAATTGAAAGTTTGGGTTACGGTGTGCGGCCTTTCGATGCGCAAATGCAGGAAAGCGATCAAAAAAAAGAAGAACGGTTTTTGTTGTTGTGTCTGGGCGTGGCGGGCTTTGCCATGGGCAATATCATGCTTTTGTCAGTCGGTGTCTGGACGACAACGGCGGATACAATGGGCATGGCGACCCGCGATCTTCTACATTGGATATCTGCCATCATCGCGTTGCCTACCATTCTGTTTTCGGGTCGCCCGTTTTTCCGTTCAGCAATAAAAGCTTTATCAAACGGACAGACAAACATGGATGTTCCGATCACGATTGCTATTTTATTGGCGAGTGGGATGAGCGTGTTTGAAGTCATGAACCATGGTGAGCATGTGTATTTTGACTCGGCGGTAATGCTCACATTTTTTCTGCTGATCGGGCGCTTTCTAGATTTTAAAGCGCGGCAAAGTGCGCGTTCATCCGCGCATGACCTGTTGAGCAGCCTGCAGGGTTTTGCCTCTGTTGTTGAAGGTGCAACGATCAAGCGCATGCTTGTTCGGGATTTAAAGGAAGAGATGGTGGTGCACGTTGCTGCGGGCGAGACTATTTCCGCCGATGGCGAGCTAATAGACGTTCAAACAACAGTCGACAATTCTCTGATCACGGGAGAAACACTGCCTAAAGATGTAAAATGCGGTGATCATCTATATGCGGGGACTCTGAACTTGTCGTCCCCTGTGACCATGCGGATAACAAAAGCGGCGGACGATACATTGCTGTCCGATATTGCGCGCTTAATGGATCAAGCAGGGCAATCGCAAGCTATATATGTACGCATCGCGGATAAGGCGGCAAAGCTTTATACTCCCGTGGTCCATGTGCTTGCATTGCTGACGTTTTTGGGCTGGTTTTTTATGGCAGGAGCAGCCTGGCAGGACGCGTTGTTAATAGCCGTGACCGTACTCATTATTACATGCCCTTGCGCATTGGGGCTTGCCGTTCCGGTGGTGCAGGTTTTGTCCATAGCAATGCTGATGAAAAAAGGTGTGTTCGTAAAATCCGGCGACGCGTTGGAAAGGCTGTCCGCCGTAGATGCTGTGATCTTCGATAAGACGGGTACGTTGACGCTAGGGCGGTTGGCACTCGTGGGTGAATACGATCAGGAATTGTTCAAGCTGGCGGCATCTCTTGCCGCATCAAGCGGCCACCCATGCTCGAAAGCGATTGTATCCGCGTATAAAGGTACTTTGCTAAAGCTTGAAAACGTACAGGAGTATGAAGGGCAGGGTATCAATGCCGTATTTGGAGGTAAGCCCGTAAAGCTAGGCAGCCGGTCTTGGTGCGGTGACGCAGATGCGGTCGGTTCTGATGACATCGAGATTTGGCTGAATATGGATGGCGATGCAGTGTTATGCATGTACCTAAGAGATACACTGCGTGAGGATGCCGCGGACACTATAGATTTCTTCAAGGCGAGTACGGTTCAGCCTTATCTGTGTTCCGGTGATCGTATAGAGGTCGTCAAACAAATCGCCCACAAATTAGGTATAGAAAAGTTCTATGCAGAGCAAACGCCGCCGGAAAAATATAGCTTCATCGAACAGCTTCAATGTGAGGGCCATAAAGTTTTGATGGTTGGTGATGGTTTGAACGATGCGCCGTCACTGTCCAAAGCGGATGTTTCGATCACGCCGGGGACAGCGATTGATCTCGCGCAACAAACCGCAGACATCGTTTTTATGGGGGATAAGCTTGCTCCTGTTTCAGAAGTCTACGCCTTGTCGAAAAAGACACAGTCTCTTGTGAAACAGAACTTCACTCTTGCTGTGATTTACAACGCTATCGCCATTCCACTGGCGGTTCTGGGAGTGGTGACCCCGTTAATTGCAGCATTGGCTATGTCAGGTTCGTCTTTGCTGGTCATCGCTAACTCTTTTCGTGTAAAGCTGTCGCCATGAATGTTCTGATGTATTTGATACCCATTGCACTATTTTTAGGGCTGATAGGTCTTTGTGCCTTCATCTGGACCCTGAAATCAGGGCAATATGATGATCTTGATGGTGCGGCGCATAGGGTGCTACTTGATGACGACGAAGAACCGCCGCAAAGTTGACTATAGTCAATTCCTTTCCCTTGAATTTGAGCAACTATCTTTTCATGGATTTGTTCTTTTGAGAGGAGAAGACAATGCGAACTACATCAAAATTTTTATTTATGGCCGGAGCAGCATTATTAGCCTTTGGCCAGCCTGCCCAAGCTCAGGATATGAGTGGCGATTATTGGTCAAAAGACCGCTTTCAGGTGCGCCTGCGGGGTATCGGAATTTTTGCTGATGGAGATGGAACGGTAAACGGAACAGCTCTTGGAACGGATGTTGGTAACGCTGTTACGCCAGAAATTGACCTGACATACTTTTTTACCGATCATATCGCGGCCGAGTTGATTGCCGCGACAGCACAGCACTCTTTGGATGCGGGTGCAAATGACCTTGGTGAAACGTGGATTCTACCGCCGACATTGACGGTTCAATATCATTTTCAGAGAAATGAAAAATTCAGCCCTTACGTTGGTGCGGGTTTGAACTATTCATACTTCTACGGCGAAGACTCTGGTACGGGCTTTAACGGTCTGGATGTTGACGGTGGCATTGGCTATGCGGTTCAAGCTGGTTTTGATTATTGGATGAACGATAATCTTGGTCTGAACGTCGATGTTAAATATGTCGATCTTGATGTAGATGTGGATGTTAATCTCGGCGCAACGCCTTTGGCGGCACGTAATGTAGATCTAAATCCGCTGATTATAGGTACCGGCGTTTCCTACCGTTTTTAATTACAAAAGGTCTAGGGAAGTGTGTGAGGGATGTTATAAAACTTACACACTTTCCTACACATACACAGATTCTCAATCATAGTATTGAAGCCATGCCTGAATAGTGATAACAAGCCTTTATGCTTGGCAAAATAGATTTCAAAAGATTGATCGGCTTATGGGCTGTATTGGCGTTGGCTGTCGCGCAAATCGCGGTGGCACAGCACAGTACCATCCACCCGTATCATGCGTTTGAAGTTTCTGTCGACCAGCATGAAGATCACGATCATCAGCATGAGCAGGACGAAGAGCATAGCGATATATCGCATATCTGTCCGGAATTCCTGCTCGCTAAATCTATTGAAACAGCGTTTTACACTGACAGTGCTGTTGTGCCCATACAGGTTGAGGCGCATGGACTGTTTGTCGCTGTTGAATCGTCTATCGTTTCAAAGGCTTCCTCCAAGGCCTATAACCCCCGCGCACCCCCCGTTCTTCTTATCTAACCACAAAATTTTTTTTAATTTTAGATAAGAAGGGACATATCCATGTCTAAGAAACTGCTATTGGCGGCCAGTGCGGCTGCTATCTTGAGTGCATCTCCTGCTTTTGCGGAAGATGTTGATCTTAACGCCTTGCGTGATGAAATCAGAGCGATGCAGGCGTCATATGAAACGAAAATCCGCGAACTTGAAAACAAGGTGGAAACACTGGAAGCCAAACAAGTGCGCACAGATGAAAGGGTTTCGTCTGTCGAGCCTGCTGCCGGAGGACGGGATATTCCCGCGACCGCACGGCGACAGGTCAATGACAACAGCTTTAACCCTGAAATCGGTGTGATCCTGCAAGGGAAGTATCAGGCGTTTTCCGAAGAAAGCGGTGATATCGCCGGATTTGCTATCGGTGAAGAAGCCGAGCGCGGGACAGAAGGGTTAAGCCTTGATGAAACCGAGCTGAACTTCTCGGCGAATGTCGACAATCTGTTCCGTGGAAATGCAACGGTTGCTTTTCATGAGCATGAGGGCGAGGTCGAGGTTGAAGTCGAGGAAGCCTATGTCGAGACAACATCTCTGCCGCATGGTTTACAGGCCAAGGCGGGGCGGTTCTTCTCCGAGCTTGGTTACCTGAACTCCCACCACACACATGCGGATGATTTTGCCGATCGTCCTTTGCCCAACCGTGCATTTCTGGATAGCAATTACGGTGATGACGGTGTGCAGATATCGGCGGTGTTGCCGACCGATTTCTATTCTGAAATCGGTGGTGGTGTCTATCGCGGGAATGACTTCCCGGGTGGTGGCGCTGAAGGTGGCGATATCGGATCGTGGACAGCTTACGGGCGTGTCGGCGGTGATGTCGGTGAAAACACAAGCTGGCGTTTAGGCGCGTCAACTTTGCAAGTGTCCGAAGCGGATCGTGCGGCCAATGAAGATATGGTTGTCTTTAGCGGTGATAGCGGTCTGTACATTGCCGATGCACGTATTGTTCATGCACCGACAGGCAATAATGCGGAGCAAGAGCTGATCTTCCAGGGGGAGTATTTCCATCGTGATGATGACGGTACTTACGATGATATGGATGCAGGCACAGGGCCGGTCGCGTATGACGACAGTCAAAGCGGTTGGTATGCGCAAGGTGTCTATAAATTCGATCCGCAATGGCGTGCGGGCTTACGTTACTCGCAGCTTTATGCGGGCGACGTTCCTGCGGGCTTGGCGGGTAGTGCGCTTGATGATGGTGGTCACGACCCGTGGGCGGCATCGGCGATGGTGGACTGGACCAACAGCGAGTTTTCACGCGCGCGTATTCAATACAATCGCGAAGAACTGGCTGACGGTCAGGAAGATAACCAGATCATCCTGCAATACATCATGAGCCTTGGTGCTCATGGTGCGCACGCATATTAAGGGAGGCTGCTATGAGAAGATTATTTTTGATCATAGCAGGCGTGGGGGTGCTTCTGGCATCCCCTTCTCCTGCATTTGCGAAGGTCAATGTCTTTGCCTGTTCGCCTGAATGGGCGGCATTGGCACAAGAGATCGGCGGTGACCTGGTTGAGGTTAAATCGGCAACCAATGCAAAACAGGATGTTCACCATATCCGTGCAAAACCGAGTTTGTTAGCGTCGATGCGGCAGGCGGATTTGGTGTTTTGTACGGGTGCTTCGCTGGAGGTTGGCTGGCTGCCGATTCTTATTAAGAAAGCAGGCGGGCCAACTGTGCAGCCGGAAACGATTGGCTGGCTGATGGCTTCGGACTATGTGCAAAAACTGGAAGTGATGCACAATGTTGATCGTTCGATGGGGCATATTCACCCCGAAGGCAATCCGCATGTTCATCTCGATCCGCGTAACATTTCTATCGTTGCCGATGTTGTGGCAGAACGTTTGATGTTGCTGGATGAGGGTAGTTCCGATCTGTATGCGCGAAATCTGAAAGCATTTCAGGATCGTTGGTCGGGATTGATTGCGCAGTGGGAGGCCGATGCCTCGTCCTTAAAGGGGCGAAAGGTTGTCGTTTATCACAATGCGTGGGCGTATCTGATTGACTGGCTGGGTATGGATGTTGTTGCAACGTTAGAGCCGAAACCCGGTATTCCGCCAACGGCATCACATCTGGAAACAGTGTTGAAGCAGGTGCAGGGGCAGGATGTCCAGGTTATTCTGGTTGCACCGTTTGAGGATGAAGATGCGGCGGAATGGTTGTCGGGGAAATCCGGCATCCC
Organism: uncultured Micavibrio sp.; assembly: GCA_964351955.1. Lineage (GTDB taxonomy): Bacteria > Pseudomonadota > Alphaproteobacteria > Micavibrionales > Micavibrionaceae > TMED27. The sequence goes on from CAYGQG010000042.1 coordinate 13,451, forward strand.
CGTTGCCCATATGCCGTTTACGGTTGGCGGTGATGATCAATCGGCAACTTTGTCTGGCTTGTTTGCACAGACAATTCAGTTGCTCAAAAAGGGGTCATAGGCGTGAGCTTTGAAACCATAAATTTATTAGCTCCGGCCTTTGTGGCCGGAGTGCTTGTTTCCTTGGCGCTTGTGCCGCTGGGGCAGGAAGTGCTTAAACGCGGGATCATTTTTCTCGATCTTGCCGTGGCGCAGTTTGCCGCGTTGGGCATGTTGGCGTTTCAGGTTTTCTTTACCGTCGATGAATATTCGGGGCTGGGTATGTATGGCCCTCTGGCTTCGGGTTTGATTGCAGCCTTGGTTTGTGCGTTTACATTTCATGTGCTCGAAAAACGGGCAGGGCGGTATCAGGAAGCGTTGATCGGTTGCGCGTTTGTATTGGCGGCGAGCTTGTCACTTTTATTGATGTCGAATGACCCGCATGGCGGCGAGCAAATTAAAAATGTTTTAGAAGGACAGATTCTCTGGATTGATTGGTCGGATTTACGCCTCGCAACACCGATATTCGCGGCAGTTTTCATGTTGTGGGTATGTATGCCGCATAAGCG
>CAYGQG010000043.1:0-8190 GCA_964351955.1 uncultured Micavibrio sp.
TATATGAAATTTCCGTTAATCTGTAAAATTGTTTTGTGTTTTATCTTTTTTTTCAATAAGTTACAATCTTTACGATTTTTTAAGAAATTGAGGACAAATGCCTAAAACACGCCCAGCCATCATATTGTCACGCTCGCAAATGGGGGAAAATATCGGCGCTGCGGCGCGGGCAATGCTCAATTTCGGGTTATCCGACCTGCGTGTGGTTGCCCCGCGTGACGGCTGGCCGAACCAGCGAGCGATTGATATGGCGGCCGGTGCGTTCGATCACATCCCTGACCCAGCGATATTTGATACTTTGCAAGACGCAATTGCCGATCTGCAGTGTGTTTACGCCACTACCGCCCGCCCACGCGACATGATCAAGCCCGTTCTTACCCCCGCAGCCGCGGCTCAAGACGCACAAAAGCGCCATATCGACGGACAAAAGACAGGCTTTGTGTTCGGGGCGGAACGCACAGGGCTGACCAATGACGAGACCGCGCTGTGTACCGCGATTATCCAGATTCCAACTAACCCTGACTTTTCATCATTAAATCTGGCGCAAGCGGTTTTGCTGGTGGCGCATAGGATATTCGAAGCGCAGGACGATACAGCGGATTACGTCTTGAATCACGGTGACAGTCAGCCTGCGAGCCATGGCGTTTACGAGAATTTCTTTGCACGGTTGGAAGAAGAGCTGGAGGACGGCAGGTTTTTTACGGCTAAAGACCTGAAACCCACGATGCTTCGTAATATCCGCAATATGTTCACCCGTGCGGATTTAAGCGAGCAAGAGATCAACACACTCCACGGCATTATCTCCGCTTTAAATGGTAAAAAAAATAGCAGATAGTACCTTTTTGCTGCATTTTCGTATTGACATATTTCCGCGTGCTTTGCTATATCGTTCTGGCTATGAGAACGGAAAAACAATGCTTACGCGACTGGTGGACGGATAACGATGCTATTCACAGTCTAATGGACGTTACGAATACACTTGATGAGCACTATCGCGACGATCATGTGGTGGCCTTAGGCGCTAGTTTTGGTTGGGCTATATTTGCCCTGGGCAAGGTACGTGAAGCCGCAGGTCGTGAAGAACGTGTAAGCATCATGCCTTTCAGCGGCGGTTTTTACGAACCAACAAAGACCATGGATGTCTTTCTAGCCGACAACCCAATTGAACTTGACGATCCGGACGCGCAGTTCATTACCGAATATCGCGAGGCTCTATTCCCCTTCCCGAGTGACGAGTCTATTGCCGACTTTCGCCGCCAGCTGTCAAAGAAAGGGTTATCACCCGCCGATATTATTGAGCGACAAGAACAAACAGGCGCGAGAACTATTTTTGTAGACTCCGTTCTTCAGGGTAGAGGTATGATTTCCTTCTACAGTGTCATGCATAAATGGGCGCAAGAGGACGGTGTGCTTGATCAACTTAGCAATGCCATTCACTTCCACGGCTATGACCGCTTAGGTGCGTTTGACCCTCGTTATTTCGAGTTCATTGAAGGTGTCGATGAAATGAAAATGCCGATCAGCGCGCATCACCTAACCAAAGAGCAAGAAGAGTATCTCGGCGCTATGATCAGTGACAACCGTATGGGCAACGATTCATCACGCATAACGCCCTACTCGGATGTTTGCAGCCATACGCTCGGCAAGTCGCCAATATTCCCGCATAACGAGGGCGTGTGGAACGAAATTCGCGATACGATTGAAGCGGCACTATAAAAAAAAGCCGACTAACAGCCGGCTTAGATTCATACCCAGTTTATAAAGCTTATGCGGCGCGAGCGATGCGTCCTGCGTTGATTGCTTTCAGTGCACATTGTACGCGCACGAGCATTTCAATCGTCATATTGCTGTCATTGAATTTCGGAGATGCTTCTTTCAGCATGTCTTCGTCCAAATACGCAACATAGAAATGGTCAGGATATACAGCGGTAGGCGCGCCGTATTTCTTCATCTCATCCATTTCTTTCGCCGATGTACATGCGGCGGTCGCGAAATATTTACCGTCTACCATTTCCAGATGGTCACACAAGTGCATGTCATGACCATGAAATGAAATAGCACCGATTTTTTCGCTATTCTCGATTTCTACCAAGTCCTCAAATTTCATTTGCCGTTCCTCCGTAATGTTTCCCTGAAAGATACCCCTAACGTACCGATGGGTAAATCTTAACAATGTGTTAATGATACAGAAATTCTTATGAAAATAAAAATTTTATGCTGTTTATTGTTATATATCAGGCGTTTATAAAAAAACCGCCCTCCACAAAAAAGATGGGGGCGGCCTTATTATTGGGTTTTCCCCTTAGCGGGAATAGAATTCGACGATCAGGTTCGGTTCCATTTGTACCGGATAAGGTACGTCTTCAAGAGATGGAACGCGGATGAATGTCGCTTTCAAAGCTTTGAAGTCAACATCAACATATTCAGGCACTTCGCGCTCTGGCTGTTGTGTTGCTGTGATAACCATAGGGATTGTCTTCCCTTTTTCACGAACTTCGATCACGTCACCCGGCTTAACTTGGTATGACGGGATGTTTACGACTTTACCGTTAACAGTCACGTGCTTGTGGTTCACAAACTGACGTGATGCGAAAACTGTAGGAACCAAAGATGCGCGGTATATTACGGCATCAAGGCGGCTCTCAAGAAGGCCGATCAGGTTTTGACCTGTATCGCCGCGCATGCGGTCAGCTTCTTTGAAGTAGCGACGGAATTGTTTTTCACCAATGTTACCGTAGTAGCCTTTTAGCTTCTGCTTAGCGAAAAGCTGTGTACCGTAATCGGAAGGCTTGCCGCGGCGTTCGCCGTGCATACCAGGGCCTTTTTGGCGTACATTGTAAGGAGATTTAGGGCGACCCCATAGGTTACATGCCAAACGGCGATCGATCTTGTGTTTTGCGGAAACGCGCTTACCACTCATAGTCTTAGTCCTTTCATAGACATTCAAAGTTTTTGTTCATGTCCCGATCACCCGTTACTGGGATTGATTAAAAAATCAACGTAGGCAAACACCCTACTTCTCAGGAATATGCGGATTTATAGCGATTTTTGGGCAGATGTCAACAAAAGTTAGGCTTTGGAACCCTTCCCCGCCTCTGCTATTAGTAATTCTGTATTTCATATGGAGGAGATAGACATGTCTTATGTTGATGGATTTGTACTGCCCGTTCCCGAAGGCAGGCTGGATCAATACAAGGAAATGGCCGCAACCGCCGGTAAAATCTGGAAAGATCACGGGGCATTGATGTACAAGGAATGCGTGTTGGAAGACGCAGAACCCAAAATGCCCGAAGGGTGCTCAATAGCTTTGTTCAAGGATTTAGCCGGGACTAAAGACGGCGAAACCGTGATTATGGCGTTTATTCTCTACAATTCCCGCGAGCATCGTGATGAAGTGAATGCTAAAGTCATGGCCGACGAACGCATGAACAATGCCTGCCCCGATCCTGATAATATGCCGTTTGAATTTCAACGCATGTGTTTCGGCGGGTTTGAAGCCCTCGTGGATTTATAGACCACAGCTACATTATTAAAAGTGCCATGCAGGCTCTGGACAGTTCTGCCTCAGACCTATAGGTTACCCGCTGTTTTGCATCGGATCGCCACGTTTGATGCTCCCTGAAATATTGATCAATTCCAGCACGGCCAAGCCGTGACAAAGGTTTATTGCCCCATGCTGCGCACAGTCAAACGATTCAGACTTACCCAAAACCCGAAAGCCGATATGCTGTCCGGCCTTACGGTGGCTCTGGCCCTTGTCCCCGAAGCCATCGCGTTTGCGTTTGTTGCGGGTGTTGAGCCGTTGGTCGGTTTATACGCGGCGTTCTTTGTCGGTTTAATCACATCCGTTTTCGGTGGTCGCAGCGGTATGATCTCCGGCGCAACGGGCGCTATGGCCGTGGCTATGGTTGGTTTGGTGATGCTGTATGGGGTGGAATACCTATTCGCGGCTGTTGTGCTGACCGGTGTAATCCAGATTCTCGCCGGTGTTTTTCATCTGGGTAAATTCATACGATTAGTGCCGCATACGGTCATGCTTGGCTTTGTAAACGGCCTCGCTATCGTAATCTTCCTGGCGCAGCTCGGGCAGTTTAAGGGCGCAAAGCCAACTGAAAAGGTTGCCGAGGGCGGCGCTCATGCGGAAAGCGGCGGGCATAGCGCGATTGATGTCATATTCAACGGTGGCTGGTTGCAAGGCGAGCAGCTCGGCTTGATGGTTGGGCTGACCATACTGACTATGGTTCTGATCTGGTTGCTTCCTAAAATTCCAAAAATCGGCAAAATCGTCCCTGCCCCACTTGCCGCGATTATCGCAGTGTCTGCGCTTGTTATCGGATTAGATCTTGATACGCGCACGGTCGGGGATCTAGCGAGTGTTGCGGGCGGCTTGCCCGAATTCCACATTCCGATGGTACCGCTGACATTTGAAACGCTGATGATCATCCTGCCGATCTCCTTTACTTTGGCGGCTATCGGCTTGATTGAAAGCTTGCTGACGCTGACACTGATTGATGAAATCACCCAGACACGCGGTCGCACATCGCAAGAATGTGTCGGGCAAGGCCTTGCCAATTTCACCTGCGGGCTCTTCGGCGCGATGGGTGGTTGCGCGATGATCGGTCAATCGATGATCAACATGGAATCCGGCGGACGCGGGCGTTTATCCGGCATCACGGCGGCGCTGGCTCTGCTTTTCTTTATTCTGTTTACCTCGCAATGGATCGAGATGATCCCGCTTGCGGCGTTGACAGGTTTGATGATGATGGTGGTGATCGCGACATTCGCGTGGACCTCACTGCGCCTGATCAACAAAATCCCGAAGGAGGATATTTTTGTGATCCTGCTGGTAACGGGTATGACGGTTGCCTATGACCTTGCGGTGGCTGTGATTGTCGGCGTGATTGTTGCCGCGCTGGTTTATGCATGGAAATCCGCGCATCATATCTGGCTTATTGAAGCGCGTTCCGAAGACAAAGGGCATAAAGTTTATATGCTGCACGGGCCGTTGTTTTTCGGGTCTATAGCCAAGTTCCGTGACCTTTTCAAACCGTCTGAAGAAACCGAAGACGAGATCATTATCGACTTCCAGAACGCCCGTGTCTGGGATCACTCCGCATTAGAAGCGATTGATGCACTGGCACTTAAGTACAAAGAAGCAGGTAAGAAGCTGCATTTGGTGCATCTCAGCCCTGATTGTCAGCTTTTACTGGATAACGCCAAGGATATTGTCGAGGTCAATATGATCGAAGACCCGCATTATGGCGTAATTGTTGATTACGCGGAGCGTGTGAAAGAATAATTTCTTCGTGGACTGAGGCGTAAATCTTGTATAGTTAAGATAGTTCTTAACGGGCCTGTAGCTCAGCTGGTTAGAGCAGTCCGCTCATAACGGATTGGTCGGGGGTTCAAGTCCCTCCGGGCCCACCAGCTCCCCCTGTTTTTGAAAGGTGTTTTCCATGTTCTTGCGGCTCCTTCTACTCCTTACCTGTTTTGTTTTACCTCTGTCCGCAGTGGCCAATGAGGACCCGACCATTGTTCCGGTGACAGACAATCTTCATATGCTGGTTAGCACTAAAGGCGGGAATGTTTTGGTATCAACGGGGGCGGATGGCGTTTTCCTAGTGGACGACCAGCTTACCCCGCGCAGCGACATCATCAAAAACGCTGTAAAAAGCCTGAGTGATAAAGACATCAGCTTTATCGTGAATACGCATTACCACTTTGACCATACGGGTGGAAACGAAGCGTTTGGCGAAGATGGCGCAATCATGGTTGCGCATGACAATGTAAGAAAGCGCTTGAATTCGAAACAATTCATTACCTATTTCAACCGTGAGATGGCTCCACTCTCAAAAGCCGGATTGCCCGTTGTAACCTTCGCGCATGATGTAACTTTTCATTACAACGACAATTCTATTCACATCATCCACGCGCCGAACGCCCATACGGATGGTGATGCCTTTGCCCATTTTTCAGAAGCCAATGTCATTGCAACAGGCGATTTGGCATTTAACGGTATGTATCCATTTGTGGATGTCGAACATGGAGGATCTTTTAAAGGGGTGATCGATGCTGTTGATGCCATGATCGCCATCGCCGATGAAAACACTATCATCGTCCCCGGCCACGGACCGTTAATGAGCCTCGAGGAACTGAAAGCTTACAGAACTGTTTTATCGACTGTTTTAGAGCACGTCGAAACGGCGATTAAGGACGGAAAATCAAAAGAAGAAATTATTGCTGAAAGCCCTACTCAGGAATTCGATGCGCAGATGAGCAAGGGCATTGTCAGCCCTGATGCTTTTGTGGAGTTGATGTATCAGGGGTTGCAGCCACAATAAACAGCGCCGCAACGGTGAGGATAAAGACCACCCACCAGCCTTGCCACATACCAAATGTAATCGATGCCATAAACGTCAGAACAGCCAGTGTTGAAAACGCTGTGCGCTTTATGCGGATATCCTCAATCATATAAATATTTTTCATCAATATCCCTATCCCTGACAACGCGAGCGCTATACCGACCACACCGAATTCAAGCCAGGTTTGCAGGATAAAGCTATGTGGGTGCATCGGGTTTACCTCAGGGAGGAATACTTTGGCGGAATCAAAGCCATCGAAATTACGTGTAAATTCTATGCCGTGGCCGATGAACGGGGATGACCATATTTCGCGGCTGACATAGTCCCATATCTCCAGACGATGCGCGGCGTAGGCTTGTTGCATATAGCCCATGTTCTGCACGCTCTGTGCAAACTCATCATACGCCATAGGCGCAATGACGGGTTTAAAAGCAAAACCCATAACAACGAAAATAAAAGCCCCTATCCATGCCCAGCGGAATTTATAGGGGAACGCAAAATACAACAACAATGCCAGCGCAAGCCCGACTTGGGTTGCCTGACTTTGAACAACATATAGCATGAGCGCCAGCGGTATGAGCCATAAGGCTCTTTTGAGTGTCGGGCCGGCGGGGTGCAACATATATGCGCATAACGCCATGACCATGATCACAATCGAGCCTTTGTTATAGACCGCGGTACTATAGAGAGGCGCATCGAGCGCGCCGCGGGAAAGCCGGTATAAATATCCGTTGCTCAGGATGTCAGCGCTTAGCAACAACGCCGAAAGCGAGGCAATAGCGAGAATTCCAGCCATAAGGCATGGCAAAGAGATAAAACCCCTTCCCGCGCGAGCTACGCCCATGAATAATAAAGAAAACAAAATAAGCGGCGCTAATTTAGCTACACGTTCCAAAACACCATCAGGATAGATCGCCCAAAAAAAACTGGCTGTCGCCAAGACCAAAACACATGCCGCATATATCAACGGCCCTTTGAGTAAGGCCGGTTTTTGTTTCAGGCCGAAAAACAATACACCCGCCCCCAGCACGCCACAGACAGGCAATGCAAAAGCCAAGGCCTTAGGGAACAACACCGCCAGAAACGGTGCCAATGTAAAGGGCAGAAACATAAAATAGGAAAAAGTCTTTTCGACAAAAGAAGATGCGCCCGATTGCTCGTCAAAAGCTTTAGGGACGTTATCTTCAGACATAATTATGCTGCCGGGTTATGTATCGAGGAAGCTACGCAACTTGCGAGAACGGCTCGGGTGCTTAAGCTTACGCAAAGCTTTCGCCTCAATCTGACGAATACGCTCACGCGTAACGTTGAACTGCTGCCCTACTTCTTCAAGCGTGTGGTCGGTGTTCATACCGATACCGAAACGCATACGCAGGACGCGCTCCTCACGCGGTGTTAAGGATGCTAGAACACGGGTTGTCGTTTCGCGCAAGTTGGAATGAATCGCGCTGTCGATTGGAGCGATTGCGTTTTTATCTTCGATGAAGTCGCCCAATGATGAGTCTTCTTCGTCACCAATCGGCGTTTCGAGCGACACAGGTTCCTTAGCGATTTTCAAGACCTTACGGACCTTATCTAAAGGCATATGCAAACGTTCAGACAATTCTTCAGGTGTCGGTTCGCGACCAATTTCGTGCATCATCTGACGGGATGTACGAACCAGTTTGTTGATCGTTTCGATCATGTGGACCGGAATACGAATTGTACGGGCCTGATCAGCAATAGAACGTGTGATTGCCTGACGGATCCACCATGTAGCGTAGGTGGAGAATTTGTACCCACGGCGGTATTCGAATTTATCGACCGCTTTCATCAAGCCGATATTGCC
>CAYGQG010000043.1:8200-13931 GCA_964351955.1 uncultured Micavibrio sp.
GATATTGCCTTCCTGAATAAGATCAAGGAATTGCAGGCCACGGTTGGTGTATTTTTTGGCGATGGAAATCACGAGGCGCAGGTTGGCCTCAACCATTTCCTTCTTAGCGCGGGCAGCTTCGCGTTCGCCCTTTTGCACAGTACCGATGATGCGTCGCCATTCGGAGATCGGCAGCATTGCTTCTTCGGAGATCAGCGCCACTTGCTCACGCATCTTTGTGACTTGCTCAGTGTGCTTATCGAGGAATTTATCCCAGCCTTTGCCCTTGAATTTCTTGGCTTTGGTCAACCATTTCGGGTCAAGCTCTGCGCCGTAGTAGTTTTCAAGAAAATCTTCGCGTTTGATTTTGCTATCAACGGCCATGCGCATCATTTTACCTTCGATGCTAACCAGCTCGCGATTCATGCCGTAAAGACGGTCGAGAAGCTGATCAATACGCGCATTGTTGAGCTGCACTTCATTCATGTGCTCAACCATATCTTGCTTCAACTTGGTGTATTTCTTGTTTGCGGCTTCAGGCGGTTCTTTACCTGTTTGCAAAGCTTCCAAGCGCTCTTGCTGGACCTTTTGCATTTTCTTGTAGGTTTTTTGAATGTTGCCGAACTTCTCGAAAACCTGCGGCAGAAGCTCTTCTTCCATCGCGGCGAGAGAAAGATTTACTTCATCCTCGGCATCATCACCGTTGCCGTCTTCGTCGCTGTCATCATCGGAATCATCTTTGGATTCCTCTTCATCCTCGTCGTCATCGTCCTTTTCGGCGGTGGCATCTACGGGGTCGTCATTATATGTCGCATCAAGGTCGATCACCTCACGAAGAAGGATATCGCCGTCTTGCAAGGCCTTGTACCACGCAATGATGGATTCAATTGCCAGCGGGGATTCGCAAATCCCGCCGATCATCAACTCACGACCAGCCTCGATACGTTTGGCGATCGCAATCTCGCCTTCACGAGAGAGCAGCTCAACCGCGCCCATTTCACGCAAGTACATGCGTACAGGATCATCCGTACGACCGGTGTCATCATCCGCGATATTACCGCCGGATTTGTAATCTTCCTTGTCTTTGTCCGAATCATCCTCTTCCGTGACATCGTCTTCGCTCTCAACCAATTGCAGGCCAATGTCATTAAACGTCGCCATAGCGTCGTCGATTTGTTCGGACGAAAAATCACCCGCAGGAATGGCTTTATTGATCTGATCATATGTCAGAAAGCCTTTCTCTTTGCCGGTTTTGACAAGTTTTTTGACAATGGACTCTAATGAGCCTTTGCCTTTACCTGATGATGTATCTTCGTCTTGTTTTTTATTAACAGCCAACTGTCCAAGTCCTCTTGCAGGCATCGTTATAACCCGATTCTCCGATTAAATCGTAAAAATGCTGATATTTAAAGTGTTTGGGTGAAATGTTTACCAAGTTATGCTCGTTACTCTTTCATTCTGAGCTTTTGATTTTGATCAAATCTCTTAAGCGATCCTCTTGTGCTTCGTTTGATTGCTCCAGCGCGGACTTCCATCCGCTGAGCACCTCTTCTTGCGCGCTTTGCCCACTTAAACTTTCATAAACCGACATCCAATGTCCGCGTCTATCAACGTCTTCGGGATCGTCTTCGGAACCTTGACGCGCAAATGCAGCGTGAACATAGACAGATTCGTTCAGAATGTCATCCATTTCTTGCGAAAACCCGTATGTTTTCAAATTGGTACGTAATGTTTCAAAGTCAATATCGTCATCTTCATTTAAAATTTCGATAATTTTGTGCCGCAATGCGTCTACACGCGGGTCGGCAATACCGAACAAGCCGAACTCTTCTTCTACGTCATTAAACAAACGAGGGTTATTCAAAACACAGGCCAGCAATATCCTTTGCGCAACGGCGTTTTTACGGCTCGCCACGGGCCTTACACGCAATGACGATGCTTTTTGCTCATAATTGGAAGACCTGCCCTTGCCCTTATAAGGCTTGAAGAAACTGTCAGAGATTTTTGAACGGATCAGTTCCTTATAATGGCGTTGAATGTCAGCATCGGCGATATTACTCACCAAGCCCAGCAGAGTCTTACTCAGCCCTGCCCGTGATTCGGGCGTATCAAACTTTCTACCCGCAGTATGCGTCGCCCATAGAAAATCAAACAGTGACAGAGAGCCTTCAAGAATCTTTTTAAAACCGGTCACACCCGCAGATCGCAAGATACTGTCCGGGTCTTCACCATCAGGCAGAAACGCAAAGCGTGCGGTTTTGTTTGGCTGCAGTAACGGCATAATCCGTTCACACGCCCGCGATGCGGCGCTACGACCCGCGTTGTCACCATCGAAACACAGCACGGGTTGCTTGTCCTCATCGACCATCATCGACCACAGGCTTAATATCTGCTCCTCCGTCAATGCCGTACCCATCGGGGCGACCGCACCTTTGAACCCTGCCTTGTGGCAGGCGATAACGTCCATGTACCCTTCGGTGACCAGTAATGTATGCCCCTCGCGCGCGGCCTGTCTTGAAATTGATTCGCCGTAAAGCATACGGCCCTTGTCGAATAACGGTGTGTCCGAAGAGTTGATATATTTCGGCGGTTTGAAATTCGGATCGGCTTGTGGCGGCCTCAAATGTTCCGGCAATACCCGTCCGCCAAATGCAACCACACGGCCACGACGATCCGCCACCGGGAACATCACACGATCACGGAAGAACACATACGGCTCACCGCCACGTGAGGATTCTTTGACCACGCCCGCTTCAATCATTTGCGAATCCGTAAAGCCGCGGTCTTTTAAAACTTTGCGTAACGCCTGCCCGTCGGCGGGCGCATAACCGACACGGAATTGGGCGCGGATATCTTCGCTCAGGCCACGGCTATCGACATATTCAAGAACATCTTTGTGCTTCGGGTCTTCAAGCTGAGCCTGCATCCATGCCGTTGTCTCGTCCATTAACTCGTGCAAGCCTTTGGCTCTTTGCGCTTGCTTGACCGCTTCGGGGTCGGGCTTAGGCATATCAAGTCCCGCTTCCGCCGACAGCATCTCCACCGCATCGATAAAGGAGAGGTTATCGTGTTGCATAACGAATCCGATGACATCGCCATGCGCGCCACAACCAAAGCAGTGATAGAACTGTTTATCGTCATTGATGGTGAAAGATGGTGTTTTCTCTTTATGGAACGGACAACACGCCTTGAACTCCCGCCCTGCACGCTGAACGGTTGTGCGCCGTCCGATAATCTCGGACAGCGTTAAGCGCGAACGAATCTCGTCAAGAAAGCGCGGGGGAATCGACATACTTAATATCTAAACTATTTCCTACATTCTGACAAAGCGCTTGCTTATATAATAATTCACAAATTTTGCAGCGCCGCAAAAGCCTTACTCAGAGCCAAAATCTATAAAAAAGTACTTTTTATACGATTTTTCTGCTTTTAGCTCTTGATCAGCTTACGCATAATATGTACACATAAATACATAAGTTCAGTACTTATACATAACTACGGACAAATAAGCGGTAAACTTAGAGATGCCTGAAGTTTTTGAAAAGAATTGTAAAATAAACGTCATTCAATACGGCGAAGGCAGCACATGCCTCTCCTTTCAGGACATCATCTCCTCTGTAATCAAGCTTTTCTCACGTTAATCACCCTGATATTCCCCTGTTTTTTTGCTGTTTCGCGCAGATTGTTAACTAAAATTTAACAAATAAAACATAATTTTAGTCTTTAAATTTGTAATAAGCTGAAAAAGCGAGTATATTCTCTATTAGTAATATACTCTTGAACGGGGAGATATAAATGCCAGAGATATTTCAAAAGGAAAAGTTGACCTTGATTGAATACGGGTCACAGCAGCACGGGCTAGAAAACGTTGCTGAAATCAAAGACAAGATTGTCGACTTTCTGAACAACATCGTAAAATAAAACAAGGCCGCAAAATCGCGGCCTTTTTAATGCGTATCAGGTTTCTTGCTCCCTATCCGAGCTTGGCTTTCACCATACCGCTGGCTTTACCCATATCGATCTGCCCTGCATATTGAGATTTCAACACGCCCATCACCTTACCCATATCCTTAATATCGGATGCGCCGGTCTCTTCCACAATCTTCGCAATGGCTGCGTTTACGTCTTCATCACTTAATTGTGTAGGCATGAACCCTTGAATCACTTCGATTTCGGCTTCTTCACGTTCGGCAAGTTCTTCACGACCGGCATCACAATATGTTTTTGCCGATTCCTGACGTTGCTTGATCATGGATTGGAGCATCGACAAAATTTCGCTTTCATCAATACCATCCGCTTTGCCCTGACCGCGCGCAGCGATGTCACGATCTTTCAGTGCTGCAAGCATGAGTCGGATCGTTGCCGTTGCGGTTTGATCTTTGTTTTTGAGCGCTGTTTTGAGCGCCGCATTGAATTCTTCACGTTTATTCACGGAAATTGTCCTTTTTTCTCTTTATTTTTCTAACCAAAGTGGTTATTAACATCGTTTCTAGCAACCCCATGCTAGAGAGATAATCTTTTATGTTCGACTTTTCTAATGCAAAACAGCCCTCAGATGCAACGGCTGTGATTCTTTTTGCCGATGGCACTGTGTTTTTTGGCAGAGGATTTGGTGCTCAAACCAAGGCTGTAGGCGAGATCTGCTTTAATACCGGAATGACGGGATATCAGGAAACTTTAACTGATCCATCCTATGCCGGACAGATAATTACATTTACTTTCCCCCATATCGGCAATGTCGGCACCAACGAGGAAGATCTGGAAACAACAAATCCGGCTGCTCTTGGACTGATTGTGCGCGAAGATATCACAGAGCCATCAAGCTGGCGTGCGACTCGCCACCTGCATGAATGGCTGGAGAGTTATAACCTTCCGGGCATTAGCGGCATCGATACACGTGCGCTTACACGCTATATCCGCGATACAGGCGCACCGAACGGTGTGATCGCCTACGATGAAAGCGGTAAATTTGATCTCGAAGCCCTGCACAAAGAAGCGCAAGAATGGCCCGGCCTTGAAGGGATGGATCTGGCGAAGGAAGTTTCAACCACGCAGACCTATCACTGGAAAGAGAAATGCTGGACGATCAAAGACGGCTATACCGAGCAAGATAAGCCTGAATTCAAAATCGTTGCGGTTGATTACGGTGCGAAGCGCAATATCCTGCGCTGCCTAGCCAATGCGGGCTTTGATGTGACGGTTGTTCCGGCGCAAAGTACTGCCGAAGACATTCTGGCGCATAAACCGGATGGCGTGTTCCTGTCCAACGGTCCGGGCGATCCGGCGGCAACGGCGGAATATGCCGCGCCGATGATTCACACACTAATGGATAAAAACATTCCGATCTTCGGAATTTGTTTGGGACACCAGCTTGTCGGCCTCGCGCTTGGTGCTAAAACAGAGAAAATGCATCTTGGTCATCGCGGTGCGAACCAACCGGTGAAAGATTTGCAAACCGGCAAAGTAGAAATCACAAGCCAAAACCATGGCTTCGCAGTGATTGCTGATTCTTTTCCTGAAGATGTAGAAGAAACGCATGTCAGCCTGTTTGACGGTTCGAACGAAGGTTTGAAATCGAAAAGCAAACCGATCTTCTCGGTTCAATATCACCCTGAAGCTTCGCCGGGGCCGAATGACAGTTACTACCTGTTTGAACGTTTCAAGGATTTGATTAAAGAGGTGAAAGCAGCCTAACGATGAGCGATAAACTGCTTAAAGGATTTGAGAAATTTTTTACAGAGGAATACGACAG
>CAYGQG010000044.1:0-13794 GCA_964351955.1 uncultured Micavibrio sp.
ACTGTACGGCCACCTTCGCGGATCGCAAAACGAAGACCTTCGCTCATCGCGATCGGAGCGATCAATGTCACTTCCATGTTGTTGATGTTGTCACCAGGCATCACCATTTCCGTACCGGACGGCAATGTTACCTCACCTGTCACATCCGTTGTACGGAAGTAAAACTGTGGGCGGTAGTTGGTGAAGAATGGTGTGTGGCGGCCGCCTTCATCTTTTGACAAGATGTAAGCTTCAGCAACAAACTTTTTGTGCGGAGTGATTGAACCAGGCTTACAAAGAACCTGACCACGCTCGACTTCCTCACGCTTCGTACCACGAAGAAGTACACCAACGTTGTCACCGGCTTCGCCGCGGTCAAGCAGCTTACGGAACATTTCAACACCTGTACAAACTGTCTTCTGTGTATCCTTGATACCAACGATTTCGATCTCGTCGTTCACGTTGATCACGCCTTGCTCGACACGACCTGTAACAACTGTACCGCGACCGGAGATAGAGAATACGTCTTCAACAGGCATCAGGAAGTCTTTGTCAACTTCACGTGCAGGCTGTGGGATGTACTCATCAACAGCTTTCATCAGCTCGGTAATCGCATTCTCACCAATCTCAGGATCACGGCCTTCAACAGCAGCTAAAGCGGAACCTTTGATGATTGGAATATCGTCGCCAGGGAATTCGTATGAAGAAAGAAGTTCACGAACTTCCATTTCAACAAGCTCGAGAAGCTCTTCGTCATCAACCTGGTCAACTTTGTTCAGGAATACAACAAGAGCAGGAACACCAACCTGACGGGCAAGCAAGATGTGCTCACGTGTCTGTGGCATAGGACCGTCGGCTGCGTTCACAACCAAGATCGCTCCGTCCATCTGCGCCGCACCCGTGATCATGTTCTTAACATAGTCAGCGTGACCCGGACAGTCGACGTGCGCGTAGTGGCGGTTGTCTGTTTCATATTCAACGTGCGCTGTAGAAATCGTGATACCACGAGCTTTCTCTTCAGGAGCCTTGTCAATCTTGTCAACGCTCTCGCCGTTACCGTACTTAAGCGCCAATGCCGCTGTCAGCGTCGTCTTACCGTGGTCAACGTGACCAATTGTGCCGATATTCGCATGCGGCTTGTTTCTTTCAAATTTTTCCTTAGACATCGTTTAGTCCTTATTTCGTTTGCGTTAGTAGGTTTAAACAGCTTCGCGTTTTTAGCCATCGGCCAGCGCATGCGCGCAAAACCGCCACGAATTCCATGCTTTGATGTAGAAAAACCTGTCCGCGATGTCAAATCTTTTTTGGAGTGTTGATTTAGGCCGATTCAACCGCAGAAAGCGGGATCATGGCCTTTTTCTCTTCATCCCAAAGTTTGAGATCCTTGCACTGTAAACTCTCAGTTGCGTGGAGGACGTTAATTTCCTTGAGTTCCGGCAAAGCTTCCATGCACGCTTCCAGCTTATAATTGGGGATTCCGCTGCATAGATGGTGGATGTGGTGAAGGCCGATATTGCCAGTAAACCACTGTAAAATTTTGGGTAACTTATAATAAGAGCTTCCATGCAATGCAGACTCCAAAACATTCCAGTCTTCATTACGCTCCCAATATGCGTCTTCGAATTGGTGCTGAACATAGAACAGCCATCCGCCGATCCATGATGTAACAATCACAATCGGGATATAAACCATAAACAACGCCGCCCAACCGAACAACGCCACAAACCCCGCGTAAAACGCGAGCAGCGAGAAATTGGTCAGCATAATGCTCTTCCAGATAGAAGACGTTGAAAGTGTTTTATAGTCTTCATAAAAGTTAAAGCCGGCGTTAAACGGCATACGTTGACCGACCAGCGTGTAGATCGGCGTGCCGAGAATAATCATGAAGAATGAATTGCGGTACAGTCTATACGCGAGCTGCTTTGGGCGCGGCATGGATTTGTATTCTTCAACAGTGACCGTATCGATACCGCCAATACTGCGGCGATCCAGATCTCCCGATGTTGCATGGTGCATATTATGGGCACGCCGCCAGAAATCATACGGTGTGAACGTCAACACGCTCAGAGCGCGGCCTACCCAGTCATTGACCTTTTTAGACTTGAAAAAGGACCGATGACCGCAATCATGCTTAAAAATGAAAATACGGGTCAATAAGCCCGCAGCGGGCAACAGCAAAATATAAGAAGCCCAAAACGAGAGGCTTAATCCATAAATCATGGCCGCGCAGGTTGCCGCAAACAGCGCTAATGTTGTGAAGAGTTGAAAAAGGCTGCGAGTCGTATCCGCGCCTTTATATTGATTACAATGAGCGAAAATTTCTTCTATCGATGATGTTTGGGGCTCTGTAGCCACCCCTGAGCTTTGTAAATCGTATGGATGCATGCAACACGCTTTTTTATTGTTATCGGATCAGCCTAAAACGTTTGCAGCCTTTTACAAACTAAAAATCTTAACATCCAAAGAGTGCTGGAGCGGGTGACCGGGATCGAACCGGCACCACTAGCTTGGAAGGCTAGGGCTCTACCATTGAGCTACACCCGCTTGCACTGGATATTGGGAGATGAATATCAGGTGTTTGAGGCGAAATCAAGAAAGGTAAAGTTTTTCTGGATGAAATAATCAATCAGAGCGCAGACTTCCTCATGTATGTCACTTTGGTCATGTATAAGAATCACCTGTGCCCCCTCGCCTTGTAGGCTCTCGTCATCGTCAATTCGTGTTTTTAAGTCTTCAACCGTTTTGTATTCCCAGTGCCCTTTGTGCCGCGCAGTGAGCATCCAATCCCCACTCGTATATGTGAACAGGCAATCAGCCGCATCCGAAGGGTATGCTTGCGGCATGTTTTCAAAGGGCTGGATGAAACCTTTGTCTTTTAAATAGTGCTGGAATGCGGCAGTTTCCTCATTCTCATCGAAACCACCCTCCTCTCCGCTTGCGAATATGCGCTCAACTCTTACGCCATCGCCCCTATCGATATAAGGAAAGCGATAATATTTGCCCGTGCGCTTAACCCCCGCCTTTTCGTAAGCGGCATCAATCAGGTGTTCTGCTTTTTCGAAATCTTCACGCCATTGGTCAACCGTCATATCCCCCGCAGGAATATGTGCGTAGCTGTGATTCCCGATCACCAATCCTTTTTTAATGGCATAGGGAATCGCATCGGGGTGCTCCTCCATAAATGCGCCGCGCACAAATAACAGCGCGGGAATCTTACGATCGGCCAGAAAATCCGCGAGTGCCGGTGTGTGCTCGCACGGGCTATCATCAATAGTCAGATAGGCTTTACGAGGCATTCAACAATCCTTTGAGCGCGGGGTATGGGTCTTTAAGCATCAATATAGGTGTTGCCTCAAGGTCGCGCCTTACGGAATCAACGGCATCAATGTGGAATGCGTTTTTAAATGTATCGAAATCAAAAACATCCGCATCCAGCAAACGCTGCACTACGCCGCCCGTTAAATACAGGCCGCCATAGGCATTGCCCGTGATGACCGCAGTCGCCGCAAAGTGGCCGAAGAATTCATGGAAGAGCCTGAGCGCGGTTTGCACATGGGCATGATCCAGATTATCGATCAAATCTTCGGGGTTTTCGGCTTGGGGCGACAGGCCGTTAATCAAACAAATCGCGTTATAGATATGCATGATGCCGGGGCCACTGACGAGGTTTTCGAACACAACGGCCTTATTCGGGAATTGTCTGCGCACGGCTTGTAGGACGATCCATTGCTCCTCGCACATTGCCGTTGCGGGCATATGTCCGCCATGGGTTTTTTGTACGAATTCAGGTTTATGATGGAGATAAGCCAGCCCTAATCCTGTGCCGGGACCGACAAGGCATTGCGTTGTGGATGCCCCTGATGCCTGTTTAAGGGTTTTTATATCCTGATCTTTCAGGGACAATAATGACCACGTGGCGGCCTCGAAATCATTCAGAATAATTTCAATGTCCCAGCCTGCCTCTTTTAAGCTCTGCGGGTTAATATGCCACGGGTTGTTGTTGACGAATTTCCAAACGCCCTCGTCTTCATATCCGGCGGTGGCGATGCGCAAACGCCCCGCCTTGTCTATATTTTGCAGCGTAGAATACGCGATGAGCGCGGCATCAAAGCTCTCGAAATCTTTGACTTCATATTTTTGAACATCTTGGACTGTGTCCTGATCTACCTGACCAAAACGTACAAATGTCCCGCCAATATCTGCGACAATAAACATAGGTAAATCATGCCTGTGCTTTAGGCTTGATGCAAAACAGTTTTTTATTCAGACAAAAGTGGTACGGGCATACCATCGGCCTGCGTGTCGTTATAAATGAAATTATAAATTTCGTTATTACTGATCACATTTGTGTAGGAGGCTTCTTCGTAATTTGTCGACATCAACGGTGAAATACCCAAATCGACAAAGTCATCGTCATAAGCATCTATGTCGTCATCCACCAAGCCACAGCATCGTGTGTCTTGCTGACAGGCTTTTTTGACAGTCGGCCCGCAGCTGATCAAGGTGGCGCGGATGGTCAATTGACCGCCATCGGCAACAGCTGTTACCGGATGTAAACTTACTAAAACCAAGAGCGCAGCGGCGCTTACTGAGGCTATAATTCTCATACTTAATATTCGTCAGGAGCAGCCCTGACCCAATGTTACTGTCTATTTGAATATTTCCTAAGTAGGGGATCGGCTTAAAAAATGCAAATTTTTTGGAATATGCCCGAAGATTTTTGTGTAACCGCCGATGCTTTTTTACGAATGGGTTATCACTGCATAGACATTTCCCCTTTTTGCAGCGTTACAACGGGGATTGTCTGTGTCTTTCCTCTCCGTGCTTTAATAAGCACACCCCTCAGGCTCCTTTGCTTTGTGCAAGGGGGCCTGAACTTAATAGGCATACGCGCAGAAAATTTTAAAGCGGTTTGTCGGGTTTTATTATGGCGGTCAGCGTTAACGACTAAAACATCAGAAGGAAATCAAACATGTCGCCGATTTTCTTCCACTTTAAATCAAGATCATATTGAGCCGTTCTTGTCTCACCCTTATCTTGCATCTCGATATCGAATGTCGCCCTTACTCCTCCCGCGAATTTAATTGCATTCGGCAACATTTTAGCCGTTAAGGGAAGATCGTAGGTTTGTAATAGATAATATCCGCCCTTCGGAGGATTTGTGATGTATTGATCCGTTAGCAGCTTTCCTACGAAAAATGTTTTGCGCAACTTTTCGTCATAGCGAAAATTTTCATATATGTATCTACCCGAAACAGGCAACTCCTCACCGTTGTATAAATAGGAAACATCAGCCTTCATTTTTTCCGGCGGAGAACGAACCCATAATACTGTTACCAGTTGTGATCCACCGCGCATTCCTTCTGCCGGAATCCATTTTTGGTTCATGTCATTCAGCTCGTGGAAAGGTCTTAAGAACTCAACATCAACCGAATGCCATTTTTCGACTAAAGTTGCTTTATATACATACTCACTGCCATAGCCTGTCATGGCTTCAATCTGAGCGTTATCACTCTGCTTGAGCGTCAGGGCGTATTTAAAGCTTCCGCAATACGCTGCGGCAGCGAGCGTAGGAGGAATTAGAATAATGGCCAAAACGATGATGAGAATTTTTTTCATATTTTGATAATCCCACAAAAAAAGCCCGTAATAAACGGGCTTCGTATCAATGGTGAAGGGGGTAGGATTCGAACCTCATTCGCTTCGCGAATTATTTCTTAAATCACGTAGGTTCAACTTCATCGAGAATGCAGGAAATTTCTAAAGATAAGCAGCGTATTTAAATGGTGGAGGGGGTAGGATTCGAACCTACGTACTCCGAAGAGGCCTGATTTACAGTCAGGTGCCTTTAACCACTCGACCACCCCTCCACTCAGAAGAATACGCTGGCATACAAAAAAGACTTTTGCTCTCCGTGTCAAGTATGCGATGCATGAACGCATGAGAAAAAAAGAAAAACAACATATGCCCCGCCCGTCACTTTACGGCTTTCATGCCGTCCATGAAGCGTGGGTTAATGACGAGCGTCGTATTGATGCGTTATTGATCACCAAACAAGCCCTGAACGGTTTTGAAAATAGCATCCGTCAGGCGGATCGCGATGGCCTGCACAGGCCCGCGCCAACCATTGTCGAAAAACAGGACTTAGAAAAAGCCCTGCCAAGAGGCGCGGTACACCAAGGGCTGGCGCTTGCTTGTGCGGATTTACCCGAAAAAGATATTCAGGATCTGATCATTGCCAATCAGGACAACGACAAGACCTGCCTCGTTATTCTTGATCAAGTTACCGACCCGCATAATGTCGGGGCTATTCTACGGAGCGCCTGCGCCTATGGTGCGCGCGGCATGATCATGCAGAAAAAACACGCACCGGAAATGAGTGGGGCGCTGGCCAAAGCTGCGTGTGGCGCTCTGGAGCATGTGCCTGTGGTGTTTGAAACCAATTTAAGCCGTACAATCGAAACGCTACAGGAAGCCGGATATTTCGTTTATGGCCTTGATGAGCGCGGCGAAGAGATACAAACCCAAAACTTTTCAGGGAAAAGTGCTTTGGTACTCGGGGCCGAAGGCCCGGGGATTCGCCGACTCGTCAAAGAACATTGCGATGTGCTGGTCAGATTGCCAATGCATGGCCCGATGCCGTCAATAAATGTCTCGAATGCGGCTGCTGTCGCGCTGCATGAAATCTCTAAAACTTAACGTGGTGTTAAGTTTGGGCGTAATTTGGCTCAAGTTTTAAAACAATTTATCTAAAATTTTACGTATTTGTTAACTTTTACAGCTTACGATTAAATTATAGAGAAAAAATGCACAAAAAGTGCGCAAAGCCGACAAACGGTATTAAAATAGAGGGTAGTGTAAAATGAAACCATTAAGGTATCAAAATGGTATGGCGCGTGACCAAAACACGCGTTTCGGATTTAAAATCATAAAATTCTGTCAAGGGCGCTCAAAAGCGGACTTTTCCAATCCTGAATACGGAGGACGTGAGTTCTATGCTTTTGTGGCAATCGAACCGCAAAATCTCGATTATTTTGAAGAACATTACAGGCCTTTATCCTGTTCGGACTTCTCCGCTTTCGGCGACGAGCTTCTCCGCGGCTGGGGTACGATTCCGCCCGAAGACGTTGTTCGCTATCTCGCGTTCAAACATAATATTGAATTCGGTATAGACCCTGCCTATGCCGCACATCTTTCGCAGCTAACGCTGCAATCGGAAATCGCAGAAGACGATTTCCACACACTTGAAAAACACAGTAATCCTGCAACGGATCATGTTCATACGATCTCCTTTCATGATCCGCAAAAATACCCTGAGAAACCCGTAGACGCTCAAAGCGCTTAATCCCTGTAAGCACTTTGGGTCGGTTTCACCCTCACTCCCCGCCTCGCACACGGTTTAAGTCGCCGTAGCGAGGCTTTTTTTCTTTGAAACGGCTCAAAATCCCACAAAACAACCGAAATTGACACTAAATTAACCCCTCTCGGCTAAAATTATTGAGTAATAACAAGGGCGTGAGGAATGACAGAACCTGTTGAGGGTAATCGAATTACACCGTGGAGCGAGTCCCGTTTCGAGGCACCTGTCGAAGTTCCGGCAGACCTCGCCGATAAAAACATCCGCATATTGAATCCATTAGGTGCTCCTGATCTGTATTTCGAGCTTTACGACAAGGCCGCGTTAACAGTGAATATTCAAGGACCGGACGATGATGAACCTACCACTTACGAATTAGTCCGGAATATAAATGATGCGGAAAGTGGTTTTCACGCAAAGGTTATCCGCAACCCCGAGACCGGTCATTATATATTGCTGTCTAAGGGTATGGATATGCCAGGCCGGGATGAAGGATCAGGCGTGATGGGTTTTTCTGATGATATCGGAGACCTCAAACTCCAAAGTCTGCAAACCTGTATTTCCGATCAAGTGCTCGCGGCAGAACAAGCCTATCTCGAATTACTACAAGATCCAGATGTGAAATCACTGGAGATTATCGGCTATTCAATCGGATCGATCCCTGCGAATTACTATGCCGCTGTTTACGATGCGAAAGTCACCAATATTGCCGATCTTGGCGTTCCGGGAAGCGTCGAAAATTCGACACAGAATTTTTTAGCCCATACGTTTAACTGGTGCGGAAACGGGTTTTTTCCCGGAGTGCATGGTGAGTTTGAAACGAATCTGAACGAGAACGTGGTCGGGTTAGAGCTGCGTGCCGACGCTATGGGCGGTACTTTAGGTGGTGCGGGCAATCGCTACGGGAAACAAATCGTACTAGATGAAAATGATCTAAACCTTCTCGGTGCGGCCCATGTTCCTGAAGTTTACGCCGCTACCGTTGAAGAACACTTCCCCGATACGCCGCAAACGGAAACCGTGACTGCTGGGCCGATGGAAAACAACTGGCTGCCGACAGGCCAATAAAACCCTTCATTGAATATTTTATCGACTGGACTTCGTCCCGACGCTGCGCCATGTTTTAAAATATGAATCAAACTGCTGCCTCACCTTGCCCCGACGATGAAAACGAATTGTATCTCGTTGATGGTTCGGGTTTTATTTTCCGCGCTTATTTCGCCATGACCTATTCGGGTCGCGGGGGTATGACCAACCCCGAAGGAACACCCGTTGCCGCCGTGTTCGGTTTTACCCAAATGCTGATCAAGCTGCTGAATGATTATCATGCGCCCTATCTGGCGGTGATCTTCGACCCGCCGGGCGGTTCGTTCCGTAATGATCTGTATAAAGAATATAAAGCCAACCGTGATGCGCCGCCCGAAGATTTGGTGCCGCAATTCCCGCTGGTCCGTGATGCGACACGCGCATTTGATATTCCGGCGATCGAATTAAAAGGGTATGAGGCCGATGATTTGATCGCCGCCTATACCAAGCTCGCTGTCGCCGAAGGCAAGAAGGTCGTCATTGTGTCTTCGGACAAAGATTTGATGCAGCTCGTCGGGCCGTGCGTACGCATGCTCGACCCGATGAAAAATAAATGGATCAGTGAAAAAGAGGTTGAGGAAAAATTCGGGGTCGGCCCTGAACGCGTTATCGATGTGCAGGCTTTGGCCGGCGATTCAACCGATAATATTCCGGGTGTACCGGGTATTGGTGTGAAAACAGCGGCGCAGTTGATCAATGAATATGGATCTTTGCATGAATTGCTCGAACGTGCAGGCGAGATCAAGCAGCCCAAGCGCCGCGAGAAGTTGATCGAGCATGCAGAGGATGCCCGCATGTCCGAGAAGCTGGTCACGCTCGACCAAAACGCGCCTGTGCCTGTGCCGTTGAATGATTTGAAAACGCACGATCCTGACAAGCCGGAACTGATGGCATTTTTGGAAAAGCATGCATTTAATTCCATCATCAAACGTCTGGGCGGCGACCCGGTCGATGTGCCGCAGCAGCAACAAGCCGAAATCACCAGTGAGGAAACTGACTGGCCGGCGATCAAAGATAATGAATACGTTTTGATAAATGATGAAACCGCCCTCCAGCAATGGATAGATGCCGCCCTTAAAAACGGCACGGTGTGTATCGATACAGAGACGACGGACCTCACACCCGCCAAGGCGAAGCTGGTCGGAATCTCGTTATCCTCCGAAATTGGTAAGGCTGCATATATCCCGCTTGGTCATGTTGCCGAGCAAGCTGATTTACTGGGCGAGAGTAGCGGTTCCGACATTCCGCAGATGGATGCCGACAAAGCACTCGCTATGCTCAAGCCTTTGTTGGAAGACCCAAGCGTGATGAAGGTCGCGCATAATATGAAGTATGACTGGCAAGTTTTCGCCAAGCACGGCATCCATGTTCATCCGTGTGATGATACGATGCTAATCTCCTATGTGCTGGACGGGTCGAGCAAAAAGCATTCTATGGATGCGTTGTCGGATGAATATTTCGGGCACCAGCCGATCAAATTCGAAGAGGTCGCGGGCAAGGGTAAATCCCAAGTTACCTTTGATAAAGTTGATATTGAAAAGGCGCTCGATTACGCGGCAGAAGATGCGGAAATCACTTTGCGTCTTTATCATTCGCTAAAGCCTCGCCTTGTGCCTGAGAAAATGGCGGCAGTTTACGAGAATATCGAACGTCCGCTGGTGCCGATCATTGCGCAGATGGAATTGGAAGGGATCAAGGTCGACCCACAAGTTTTGAAATCTATGAGTAGCGATTTCGGTAAGCGCATTGCTGATCTGGAAGCCGAAATTCACACGCTCGCCGGAACGCAATTTAATATCGCATCACCGAAACAAATAGGCGAAATCCTGTTTGAGCAAATGGGACTTGATAGCGGAAAGAAGACCAAGACCGGTCAACATTCCACCGATGTTAAAACGCTCGAAGACCTTGCCTTGCAAGGACATGAGATTGTGCAGAAAATTCTGGACTGGCGCGGATTGTCGAAGCTGAAATCGACCTATACCGATGCGTTACAAGAACAGATCAACCCCGATACGGGGCGGGTACACACATCCTATTCCATGACGGGAACATCAACGGGACGCTTGGCTTCCAGCGATCCGAACTTGCAGAATATTCCGATCCGTACCGAGGACGGGCGTAAAATCCGTGAGGCGTTCATCGCTGATAGCGGGCATACTTTGCTCTCGGTTGACTATTCCCAGGTCGAGCTACGTTTAGCCGCAGAAGTTGCAAGCGTGGACGCATTGAAGAAAGCGTTTAAGGGCGGCGTGGATATTCATACGCTGACCGCATCGCAGGTTTTCGACGTACCGATGGATGAAATAGATTCCGAAACGCGCCGTCGCGCAAAGGCGGTAAACTTCGGAATCATATATGGAATTTCAGGGTACGGTCTTGCGAAACAATTAAACGTTCCGCAACACGAAGCGGCGGATTTCATCAAGCGCTACCTCGCTAAATTTTCCGAGATCAAAGATTACATGGAGGAGAAGAAAGAAGAGGCACGCAAATTTGAATACGTCAAAACACTCTATGGGCGCAAGTGCTTCACCCCGAATATCAACGCCAAAATTCCCGCACAACGCGGCGGATCGGAACGCGCGGCGATCAATGCGCCATTGCAAGGTACAGCCGCCGATATCATGAAAATCGCGATGTCGAAAATGCCAAAAGCATTGGAAGATGCAGGTCTGACAGCAAAAATGCTGCTACAGGTGCATGATGAATTGATTTTCGAAGTGCCTGATGCGGAACTTGAAAAAACAACGGCACTGGTTAAAGAGGTGATGGAAAACGCGTTCAAGATTATGAATGTTGAAATTTCCGTACCACTAGAAGCCGAAGCAGGGTCAGGGCAAAGCTGGGCCGAAGCGCATTAAAAACGTATTCGTTATTTGAGTTTGTCTTTCAGCAACGTTTTAATTTCATCCATTTCTTCACGCATGCCGCGCACTTCCTCAGTCAGCTCGCTCGCTCTCTTGCGACGTTCAGGGCCTTTATACTCCCGCTTTTCCGCTTCATGGATGATGTTCATCGCATCAACGATAATCCCGATAAACAGGTTGAGCACGGCAAAACTGGTGACGATGATAAACGGAATAAAGAACACCCAAGCATAGGGATAAACACCCATTACGGGGCGCACGACTTCCTCGCTCCACCCCTCCAGCGTCATAATCTGGAACAGTGTGTACATAGATGCGCCGACCGTACCGAACAACATTTCAAAGTCAGCGCCGAATAGTTTTGTCGACAGTACCGAGCCAACATAGAAAATGATCAACAATACCGCCATGATCGAAGCCATACCCGGAATGGAATGCATCAACGCGGCAATCACGCGGCGCATAGACGGGACGACGGAGACAAGGCGGAGGACCCGCAATACACGGAGTGTTCGCAGGACAGATAGCGGGCCGCTGGCGGGGATGAGCGCGATACCGACAATGATGAAGTCAAAGACGTTCCACCCCTGTCTGAAAAACGACAGGCGATAGGCATACAGTTTTAGCAATAATTCGATGGAAAAGATGGCCAAAGCTATATTATCGAGCAGGAATAACACCTGATGCGCGTCCTCGCTGATGCTCTTGCTGGTTTCGAGGCCCAGAATTGTCGCATTCAGGCAGATAACGCCAATGATAAACCGCACAAAAGCAGGGCTTTCAACAAAGGCGGCGACCTTGCCGCGTGTACCGGGTAGTTCAACTTCGTGTAAATTGCTTGGGCGAACCATGAAAAATCTTCCGTAATTACTTCACACCTTCATTATCACTAAGATTTTGAGAAAGGAAAGTGCTTGATTTTTTTATCCAAAGCCTTGTATAACCACCCTACTTCTCATGATGACTTGGCGATATGTTTCTCGGCTGCCTCAGTCATCTGTTGTTAAACCCTTGTTTTTAAAGGAGAAAGAAATGCCGAAGATGAAAACCAAATCTGGTGCGAAGAAGCGATTCCGCGTCACCAGCAGTGGCAAAGTTAAGGTCAAACAGGCCAAAATGCGCCACATGCAAATGAACAAACCTAAATCCATGAAGCGTAAGGCAAAAGGTCAGACCACATTATGTGATGCTGATGAGCGCAAAGTATTGCGTAATTACCTTCCGTATTCTCGTAAGAAAAAGAAGACAGCAACGGCTGCTTCAGACAAGAAGGAGGGCTAGACCATGGCACGCGTTAAAGGTGGACCTAGAGCACATGCTCGTCACAGAAAAGTTATTAAAGCCGCTAAAGGGTATTACGGTCGTCGCAAGAGCTGTTTCCGTACTGCCGTTCAGGCTGTTGAGAAAGCCGGTCAATATGCATATCGTGACCGCCGCACCAAGAAACGTGATTTCCGCAAATTGTGGATTCAGCGTATCAATGCGGCTGCTCGCTTGCATGACCTGAAATACTCAACATTGATGTATGGTTTAAAGCTGGCCGGTATCGAGTTGGACCGTAAATCTCTGTCCGAGATTGCTATCCACGACGAAAAAGGCTTCGCCGCCATCGCCAAGCAAGCACAAGCCGCTTTGGACAAGGCTGAAAAAGAAGCGACTAAAAAAGCCGCTTAAGCGCTTTTCAATATCGATTTTAAGGGCAGCCTCTTGTAGGCTGCTTTTTTAATGGGCAAACACAACTCCAAAACTCTTTTCGTCTTTGACTGGAACGGCACGATTCTGTCAGACACTGTGCCGAGCTGGAAGGCGGGTAATGTCGCGCTCGAATTCTATGGCGCGCAGCCCATATCCTTACACACACATCGCAGTACGTTTTGTTTTCCCATCATCCCCTTCTACGAAATCCACGGCATAAGCGAGGAAGAAGTGATGGCGCGTCGTGATGAAGGCAACGAAGTGTTCCAGAGCGCCTATAGCACCTTTGCAAAGAATGCACGGACACGAACGGGCGCACGGAATTTGTTTGATCATTTGAACGAGCAAAACGCCGAATGCATCATTCTGTCGAATTACCTGACGACCCGCATCAATGAGCATCTGGATCGCTTGAAGATCGGACATTATTTCAGCCATGTATCGGGGTATGATTGCGACGGAACGACGATCCTAAAAAGCACCACTAAAACCCTGCGCCTGCGCTCCTACATGGAAGAGCAGAGTTACTCCTCCGATCATGTCGTGATTATCGGCGATACGATGGAAGAACCCGAGATCGCGCGGGAGCTGGATATTACTTCGGTCGGGATTACCGGCGGGTATATTACCGAGAGGCGCTTGCGCGAGGCCCGCCCTGACTATATCGTAGGCCGACTTGATGCCATAAAAACGCTTGGACTTCTGTAATGTCTGATGATAAACAACCAGTTATGACTGATATAGCCGCATGAAAAACCGAACTCACCAGCGAAATCGAGGCCGCAACCCACCACCAATCTCTGGATC
>CAYGQG010000045.1:0-13681 GCA_964351955.1 uncultured Micavibrio sp.
CCGCGCTCGATTCAAACACCGTCGCTTTCTTTGATTCAACGAATGACAATTTAACGACCTACAGCTGGGACGGCACCGACTGGTCACTTGTGACGACCGGCCTAAGCCTTCTAGATGTCAATGCCGCAGCGACCGACCGTTCGGCTCTGACGGCATTAAATTCGACAATGGTTGCATTCATTGATGACACAAACGACCAATTACTCACCTATGAATTCGGGGCGCGCTGTTCAAACCCCACCAATCTTGAAGGTGCCCTCACCTACAACACAACCTCCGATCAAATGCAGTTCTGTAATGGTATTGAGTGGATTGCTATGGGCCCGCCCGGTGATGGCGGCAGCGGGTGTTCAAACCCCGCAGGTACAGCTGGCTCCCTCACCTACAATACGACCTTTAACCGCATGCAATATTGCGAAGGTGATGAATGGATCGGCGTTGGTAATTCTGGCGTAAATGCCGCACTAACTTTTGGTCTCGTTGGTCACTGGCCTATGGATGAAACATCCGGAAGCGTTATTGCCGATATCTCAGGAAACGGCAATAACGGGGTTTGGACTGACGGCGTAAATAATGATGTAGCCGAAGAAACAGCCAGCGGTGTCGTGGGTACATCCATCGATTTCTTAAACGCGGCAGATATCATCACGGTTGCTGATGACCCTGCTTTAGATGTGAGCGGGCCTCTGACAGTTGCCTTTTGGGCTTACATGAACAGCTTTAGCGGCGATCCCAACTATCAAGAATTCGTAATTAAATACGGCACCTCATCAGCATCTAACTATCTTATTCACACACGAGCCACCCAAGCCTTATGTGTCTGGCAGGGCGCTTCGGATTGCTCGACCTATACTCTTCCGACGGCAGAATGGGTTCATATCGCTGTTGTTATGAACAGCGCAACGAGTTCGGATCTTTACATCAACGGCGCCTTTGAAGAAAGCCTAGCTGAAGGTTACGGGCCCATAAATAACAATCCTCTTACATTTGGTGATTATTCGGGCGGAAGCGAAGAACTCGATGGTCGTATGGATGATATAAGAATTTATAATCGACAACTCAGCTCCGGAGAAATTCAGGTTCTCTATAACCTCGTGGATTGTCCAAACGTGGGCGATGTTTGTGCCGATGGAAGTGTTTACGCAGGACTTACACCCGACGGTAATGTCCGGATGTATGTACCACGGTGCGATTCAGGCATGAGCTGGAATGGCACAACATGTACAGGTACAGCCCTTTCAAGGCGGTGGAATAATGGTAATACTACAGATTACACCACCGTTGGCACTTCACTTACACAAGGAAAGAGCAATACGGCAGCAATAATTTTAGCGGACTCTGATAGCGCCACGGCAGGCACACAGCCGCATCTAGCAGCGCAATATTGCGCTGACCTTGTAGTAAATAGCCACAGTGATTGGTATCTCCCAGCAAGAGATGAATATAGTGTTCTTTATACCAATCGGGTCAGTATCGGTAATTTTGCAACGCAAATATATTGGACATCTTCTGAAGCAGGAGCACTCGGCACTGCACGTCGTTTTTCTTTCAACACAGGAGTTTCCGACGTTGTTTTTAAAGCCAATAATTATCGTGTCCGCTGTGCCCGCACAAACTAAGAGAACGTAGGTTTTCTGTCTATTAAAAAAATGGCGCGCCCGGGAGGATTCGAACCTCCGACCCCTGGCTCCGGAAACCAGTGCTCTATCCCCTGAGCTACGGGCGCTTAATCACAAAATAGCATAAAAAATGACTGCCGACATTAACATCGGCAGCCACTTTAAAGTCAAGCACTACACAATTCAAAAAATTGGAGGAACTTTAGAATTATGCAGCCTTAGCTTGCTTAGAACATTCAACGGTAATTTCCTGCAATGCATCGCCCGTCTTCGCGCGGTGGCACTCTTGGGAAACATCACCGAGTGAAACAATACCGACCAAACGCTTATCGCGGTTTACAACCGGCAAACGACGAACTTTGATCTCTGCCATATTGTCACAAACCTCTTCGATGGACTGATCATCAAAACAGTAATACGTCTTCGCCGTCATAATCGTCCCGACTGTCGCGCTTGCGGGGTCTTGCCCTTCTGCGGTTGAACGAATAGCAATATCGCGGTCAGTAACCATGCCAACCAAGCGGTCATTTTCGCCAACAGGCAAGAAACCAAAATCACCATCGCGCATTTGCTGCGCGGCATCTTGGATAGTTGTTTCAGGGGTAATAAATTTAAAGTCTTTCGACATTACATCACGAATCTGGGACATAAATGCTCCTTTGCATGTGGGTTACTCTGTGGATAAAATAATAAAGCACATATCGTCTATCGCCACAAATATACAACCGCTTATATGCAGTAATAAACGCTATTTCGTCAATTGAATGAAAACATCCTCAAGGTCACTGTCATCGGTCGTAATGTCCGCAATGCCATAGCCAGCCTTCTGTATCGCCTCGATAACCTCACCGATAGGCTGCTCACTCGGCGTATAACGAACACAGATCGAACGCGCGCCCGCTTTGGTCGCGTGGAATTTATCCAGCTCCTTCGGCACGTCATCAAATTCCCGATCAAGCCTGAAGCTAATTTCCTTATTATCAATGCGGCCCAGAATAGTTTCCGTCGGTTCATCCGCAATAACCTTACCATGATTGATAATCGCAATCTGATCGCACAATTCTTCGGCTTCTTCGAGATAATGCGTCGTCAGCAATATGGTCACGCCTTGCTTATTCAACGTGCGTACATTGTCCCAAAGCTGCTTACGCAACTCAACGTCAACGCCGGCGGTCGGCTCATCCAGCACCAAAATTGGCGGAGAATGCACCATCGCCTTGGCGATCATCAAACGGCGTTTCATACCGCCCGATAACGTACGGGTGTAAGCATTAGCCTTATCTTCCAACCCCACCATTTTGAGCAAGTCCATCGTACGGCGGTTCTTTTTCGGCACACCGTATAGCCCCGCCATCAAATCCAGCAAATGCGCAGGAGAGAAAAACGCATCGTAATTAATTTCCTGCGGCACGATACCAATCGCCGCCTTCGCATTGCGCTGATCCTGATCAATATCAATGTCCCAAATTTTCACATTACCGGACGATTTCGTAACCAAACCCGCCATAATATTGATAATCGTCGACTTACCGGCACCATTCGGTCCTAAAAGCCCGTATATGGATCCACGACGAACCTTAAGAGACACATCGTCCAAAGCCTTCTTGGCTGGCTCTTTTTTGCCTGTCTTGTAGGTTTTGCTAAGGTTTTCTATTTCGATCGCAAACTGTGGAGAATTATCTATCATACCCCATCAAATAAGGTCTTTACGCAAAAAGTCTAGTCAAAATATGACGCCAGTTATTTGACATATCGTAATTTTCCGTATAAAAAATGCCCAAACACCTTTGGGAGGTAAAAATGGCAGGTTTGTCAGATACATTTTCAGCAAAATATCGCAATCACATCGATAGCGAGCTAGAAGCCGTTTTGCTGGAAGATTTTCAGCCCAGCGAACTCAGCCTACGCATATTGAATGAGATATGCGACCGCCTAGGCACAAGCAATGCTTTAATCGTTGGTGGGGCTCTGACTGCTGAATACGCAAACAAGGTTATGGGCGATGAAACCGCCAAACCACGCGATATCGACATTCATGTCCACCTTCCCGATACACAGGCCTATCATGAAACCACGCATGATTTCGATGCGATCTACCGCGCCGCCGACACAATTCGTAAATCCGGCCCGTTCACACAAACATCGGAAGTCGACATCAAATATATCGGTAAAACAAGAGACACTAAACTGCCCTACGGAAGTGTAAGTTTTGATTTCGAAGGACAAAAAGTAGACGTATCCTTCACACAAGATCCGATCTCGCTGAATTCCCGTGCGATGTATGGTGATGCGATTATCAAATCAATCGCCGCCGACAGAAACGGTGACGTTATGGCGCACCCGTTTTTTGAAGAAGACATGCAAAATGAAGATTACACAATTCGCGTTACTGGCGGGTATGATCAAGTGCGCGCCGAAGAACGCTACGAAGATAGAGCTGATCACCTCAAGGATTTCGAACTTGTTCACCCCGAAGAATACGCCGCACAGATGTAATTAATAATGTGCCTTAAGCCATGCCTTGGCTTGAGCGTCGTCTTTTAAATACGCATCCCAAAACGTCAAAGCGCCGGTTTTGATTTCTTCTTCATGTTGCTCACGAAGCGGATTGGCATTCAACTTGCCGCGCGTGCCGTTATACACCATGTGATCGCCCTGCTCTAACACCTGAAGATACTGCTCGGGGTGGTTGGCATGCTTGTGAATAATCAAACGTTGCTCATACCCGAAATCTTCCAACGGGGATGCATCATCCGTACCCGTCATATGAAGAAGCGGAATATTAATCGAGGAATACAAATCCTCCGGCGGCACGTCACCCGCCAAATGCGCAATCGGCACAGGCGAATACAAAACGCCGCAAGCAATGCGGTCATCACGCAGAGAAATCAGCTCACTCTGCGGATTCGGAAACATCTGCCCCGCCATAACCTGCGTTGTCATTGCGCCGAATGAATGACCCGACATACCGAATTGCGTAATATCCGCACTGTCTTTGATCTCGTCCTGCTCTGCCACCCATTGCGGCAATTGATCCATCACAAACGGAACATCATCAAAACGTGCCAGCGTAGTCTCACGACCGATTTTCACCTTGCGCAAAACATCCCATGGATGCTCGGGCTTCCCCTCCCACAGGCTGGAATCCGTACCGTCATGCGTGATGTGAAACAACACATAGCCATAGGACGATAGATACCGTGAAATGAATGCAGCTCCGTCGCGGTTACCACCAAATCCATGGCTCCACAGAATAACAGGCACACGATCGAGATTATGATCGGTCGGTACATAGGCTTTGTAAGGGACAATGCGTCCACCGCGCGAATAATCAACAAACTCGCCGCGCTTTAAAACGACTTTATGAGGTCCGGGTTCAGGAGAATGCACAGGAATAACAGGCGTTATTTTTTACGGAACTGATCAAGAGAGATCACTTGGCCGGTATCATCACCATCTTTAGACGGCTTTCTACCTGGGCCTGGTCCTTCACCGTCAGGATCATCGTCATCCAGCTCATCCAGCAATGCCAGATCAGCCTCTTCGATGGCTTCACCCAATGGCTGGAACTGCAACGCGAAATTAACGGACGGATCGGCAAAAATACTGATCGCCGGCAGCGGGATTTCCAAACGCTCGGGCACATTGTTGAATGACAACGTCACAGACATCTTCTCGCGATCAACATACAGGTCGGAGAATTGGTACTGTAAAACAATCGTCATCTCGCCCGGATACCGATCACGGAGGTAATCAGGAATTTTCACACCCGGAAAATCTGTCAGGAAGGTGATATAAAAATGATGTTCGCCAGGCATACCACCGGTATCCCCATGCTGTTCAATCACTTCTTCAATAGATTTGCGCACGACACCTCGTAAGGCGGACTCAACCATTTTGTCGTAGCGCAATATGTCGTCTTCATCAGTCATATACTAGGTATCAATGCAGGTCAGGGCGTGTAAATCAAGAGCAAATCAAGAGGATCACTCGAATTATTATGAATCGCACGAAACATAGGAAACATACCAGCCCGAAACTCTAATATACCGATCTTCCCTGTGGACAAGGTTTTTCGGCAGCCCGCGAGGCTCTACGCCTTCCGCAAAATACTGCGCGGCGGGTCGGGTTCAAGCTTACCATCCCGTGACATCTGCTCGACCACCAACGGCAACAACACCAGCAACAACGCCAGAGCCAGCGGCCACAAAACATTATGAAACTGAACGGGCTTATCCTCATCGGGGAATTTTTTACGGTAAGAACGAGACAGCAGAAACAGCGATACAATCCAGACAAAGCCAGTGAGAAAAACGGCATTACGTAGCGGATCGGTGAAAATAGGCATAACCATCGTATTCACCACGAACATCGCCTTGGTTAGCATCAAGCCAAACAACACGGTCACCAGCATGAACAATAAGGTGAACACCATGATAAACAGGGTATTTGCGCACGCGCCGATGTAAACTTTGATCACTTTTCGCTTCTGCGCGACGCTATAAACGCTTAAAGACACCACCATCAACGCCAAAATCACAATCTCCCCGATGATATTGGCCTCGGGGTTTGTAAAATTATATATCGCCGACCCTAAACTGATGAGAAACAGCATACGAACCGCATTCAACATCGTATCATTCGCCAAAGCACCTGCTGTATGGCCTTTATTGAGCTGATACAGCCATAAAAACGGGCTAACGAACATCGTCGCACCCAAACCAAAGCACAACAACACGAATAACGGCGGTACAAACTGGAAATTATCCATATCTATTCACTCTGCCTTTGCTCCTCAGCGGACCATTCAATCGGAAAATCCTCACTGAAATACAGGGGCCACTGCGCTTTAGTGTCCTCATAAATGTCTTTTCTTCCAAGTCTTTTCGCCAATCTTGCTGTTTTTTCCAAAAAGAAACGAGGGTTTTGGCTCTTATACCGCCACTGTAAACCGTCACTCAGCAACACCATCGCTCGTTCATGATCTTTCGATCGCACAGCACGATCAACAAGCTTTAAACGCGAAGCAAGATGCAAAGGGTCTAACCGCAGCGCGTCCTCAAAATACTCATACCCCTTTTTCCCGCCGCTTCTGTCTTCCTCCCGCAAAAACGGCTCGGTATAAATACGCAATTCCCCTCTTGCGAAAAGAACTTCAGCCGAACGCGGGTTATGCGCGGCTGCCTTATCCAATAACCCCCGAACATCCTTAACCATCACCGCCAAATCATCCTTTGGCATCAGCGGCGCGTTAAGCTGTAAAATACCGATCGAGATATTCGCCGCCGCAACAAAAGCCCGTGCATTGGTGCCGAAGGATAAATAATCTGCTCTATTCACCTGTTTAATGGCGGCATCAACATCCCCATTCAACAAGTTTCTCTGCATCGTATTAACCAGAATTTGCGAAGACTGCAATTGGCTAAAAACAGCTAAAACACTGATAAAAATGAACAATATAACAGATCTTCTAACACCGCCTTGATAGGCATCGTGGCTTTGATCGCCGCCCACAGAAGAGGTACAGCCAGCCGTTTGAATAATAGCCAGCCCTAGGCCTGACAACATCAACATCGACAAAACATTAAAATGAAACGTCACATGCGTGTGCAACAACATCGCCAGCAATGCACAAAATGAGGTGAAAACAACAACCTTGCGACCTCGGTCAAAAACGTTAGTGACCATAGCCTTGTACATTTTGATAAGTATAAAAATCGCTAAACCATAAAACACTAACGGTGCCAGCACGCCCATTTCACTGGTAAATTGCAATGGATCATTATGCACCATAAGCCCCGCTGTGCTTGCATCTTCAGCATCTCTGACTTCGGGGTAATACAAAAAGAACGTCCCAATCCCTGTCCCTGTCCATGGATGCCCTTGCGCAATTTCTATTGCGGATTGCCAAATTGCCGGTCGACTGGACAACACTTCGACGCTTACACCGCTTTCATTCGCA
Source organism: uncultured Micavibrio sp. (assembly GCA_964351955.1). GTDB lineage: Bacteria > Pseudomonadota > Alphaproteobacteria > Micavibrionales > Micavibrionaceae > TMED27. Next base: position 7,582 of record CAYGQG010000045.1, read on the forward strand.
TGCGATTGAATCTGTGCCACAGGCATAGAAAACAAAGCGCCCAAAACCAGACACCCAACAAACACGCCTATCAAAACGTATTTTTTACCTGACAAATACCGCCAAGAAACCACAACAAACAATGGAAAAACAAGCACAACAGCTAGCAACGCTCCGACACTACCCGTCATTAACATGGCCGCAAAAAACAACAGGGCATGACCAACCGCTAAACCAAGGTGAATCTTCTCTTTCGCATACACGCACAAACCAAGCGCACCCCAAAAACCAAACGACATCAGCCCCGCAAATGAATTGGGATTCGCCAACGGCCAATGCACTTGCCCGTAAAACAGAAACTCTGGCAAAGCGTAATAAGAGACCACAGCAAACACCGCCAGCGCGCACAGCACAAAGGCTGCGCCCCAAACGGCAATCTTAATCAAAAACCCGTTAAAAGAATGAACGGAAAAGAGTACGAAACTAAGCGGCAGCGCGCTGAAAAACACAAAATACAAAAAACTGATTTCACGTACTTCCGAAGCTAAAACACTCACCAACGCCAATACCCAAAAGGCCACCACCCCCGCAAACACGGGGCTTTTCAGCAAATTCCTGATCTGTGCCACAGGCGCAACGATAATTCCCGCGATAAACGCAAACCCCATAAACACAGCAGACAACAAGAAGCTCTCCGCCTCATACGTATCAAGCGGCATAAGCGCAAAGCCAAAGCTAATCAACCAGCACACGGCAGACACAGATAAAAACTGTAATTGCGGATTATCTTTGAGGCATGACAAATTCATCCATACATGATGAACGCTTTTGCACATCGGTCAATAAGTTAGGAAAGAAAGTAGGGAGAGCCGCTAAATGAGAAAAAATGGGCCGATTCTGTTACTAGGCTCGTGCGAAGCAAAGCAACGCTTTGTTCGCGTCTTAAAAAGAAGGGTCGAGCCGCTAAATAAGAAAAAATGGGCCGATTCTGTTACTAGGCTCGACCCGGGCCCCACCTAAAACGCATTAAGTCCTAGGAATTATGTGCGTAGCGCACGATCATCGCAATTAAGCGGCAATCGCTTCACCAGCAACAACAGAGTTGTCGTTGGCTGCTACAAATGCATTGTTATCGTTTGCATTTATAACGAGTATCCGGTAACGGCGGAAAGCCGAACGCCGCATGTCATCTTTACTACGCGTGTCGATCCTGTTTCAGCCCCATACTATTTTTTGTTTAAAAAATATGGTGGAGCTGCCGGGTACTGCCCCCGGGTCCACGAACGCTTATTCCACAACCGCGTTTAGCGTCATAACCGGGCGAACCCGGCAATTACTATTATAGTGAGAAATCTATGCTGTGAGAAGGTTTATTTAAGAATTCGAAACTAGCGGCGAAAGAAGCTCATCGCGCTGCTGCAGCCATGTTTGCTCATCATTCGCAGCTTTTAGGTCATGCCAGTTTTCAAGAAACTCTTCAAATTCCTCATCCATCGGGTCAATACCGATACCACCACGCATTTCTGTAACATCGCGAATTAAATCTTCATCATCAAGGAAGATAACAGGCGCTTCTCTCCAATTTTGCAGAGGTTTTGGCTCAATAACGAAATCCTCTCCGCTTCTTTTAAAAGCGGCAGGCAACTCAAAACGTGACAGATTTTGCCCCGGCAAACCAGAGTTTACCCAAACTTTTCCGCCCGCATCCTTGAAATCAGCGAGGAACAAATCCAACAAGCGCTTATCATCGCGGCCGCCATACGGCAGATCCAGCGTACCGTTAATATCCGTTGTAAAGCCAAGAACATTGGCGCTTTTAAACTTTGCGCGGATATCGGCTTTAGCTTCAAATGCCTCAACCAGCCCGTCGATATACTGGCGGCAAATCTTCAATGAAAGTTCGTTCATTCCGTTACCTTTTTATAAAGTTGCAGGAACTTAGCCAATATTTATTGTTATGTCAATTAAAACCTTGGGGGTGGTTAAGCGCCAAACCTTCACTCCCCGCTAAGAATCACCCATATTGGATGTATGAAAGAATATTTAGACCTCATGCGTGACGTGCTGGAAAATGGCACAAAGAAGGAAGACCGCACAGGCACAGGAACTCTCAGTGTTTTTGGTCGCCAGATGCGGTTTGACCTGCAAAAAGGTTTCCCCCTCGTCACCACAAAGAAATGCCACCTTAAATCCATCATCCATGAATTGCTCTGGTTTCTGGATGGCGATACCAACATTAAATATCTAAAAGAAAACGGTGTACGTATTTGGGATGAATGGGCCGATGAAAACGGCGATCTCGGCCCTGTTTACGGCGCTCAATGGCGTAGCTGGCAAGCTGCTGACGGACGCACAGTCGACCAAATTGCAAACGTTGTCGAGCAGATCAAAAACAACCCTGACAGCCGCCGCCTGCTCGTCGTTGCCTACAATCCGGGCGTAGTAGACCAAATGGCGCTGCCGCCGTGTCACGCCTTTTTCCAGTTCTATGTTGCCGACGGTAAACTGTCCTGCCAGTTATATCAACGTAGCGCGGATATCTTCCTCGGCGTGCCGTTCAACATCGCCTCATATGCACTTCTGACAATGATGATGGCGCAAGTAACGGGCCTGAAACCCGGTGAGTTCGTACATACATTGGGAGACGCGCATCTGTACTCCAATCACCTCGAACAAACACAAGAGCAGCTTTCACGCAAACCGTTAAAATTACCGGAAATGCATCTCAACCCGCATGTAACGGATATTTTCGATTTTAAATTCGAGGATTTCGAACTGGTCGGCTACGAAGCACACCCGCACATCAAAGCGCCGGTCGCGGTATAAATCTATTCGAACGTTCTGATGAAATCAGTCGTGGTTGTTGGATGATCCAACGATCCATCATAATCGATCGCCATGCTGATGCCGTGCAAATGCGGCGAAGACGGATCCGGTGCCAGCTCAGGGAGTGTCTCCAGAATATCGCCATACAGCTTTTCACAGGCCGCCTCTAATGTCGTATTTGAAAAATCATTACCACCATTAAAGAACTGCCCGATAACGCCTTCCAATCGGTCTTTCATATCGGTCGTCAATGCAACAGGCGTATGATCAGGACTACGGAGCAAAACACCCAACTCCACATCATGGGAGTGCCATGCGGCTTCCGGCGCAATATCCGGCGTATGGGTGTGCGAAAACTCAACATCATAAGCAAGCTTTTGAACACCGATATCGACTTTCGGTGCACTATCAACGGCAATCGACGTTTCGGGAACAGCCAAGCGCACATTGCTCAAAGCGTATCCATGCTGGTTATATTCGTCACGCAAACGCGGCAAATCCGCTTCAAAACGCGTATGCAGAACCTGAGCAGCCTGATCGGGGGTTAAGCCTTCAATCTCGGACACACTGGCGGATAACGTACGTTCCATCTCCGCCTGCGTATGGCGGTTGATCACAACGGTCCAGTGATTGGGGTTATTCTCATTGGTCGCGGTGTATACAGGACTAACCGCAATCGGCATCATCACAGAACCACCCCGCCCGTCAGAAAGCTTTACCGAAGCCAAAAATGGTCCGACAACACCGTCTGTTCCTAATGTGTGCTCTGAATTTTGCATGGGAGGTTATAACATAAAAACAAACAGCGCACAACTTTATGTAAATAAAATAAAGTGACCTTAATTACAGGCTTTCCAGTCCTTACGGGTCATAAACAACTCGACCCCCGCGCCCTGTTTAGGGCCAAAGACATCGGCCTTCTTAATCGACAATCGCGTTGCGGTAACATCGTCATTCTCGAAGCACAACGCCGTCAGCTCCTTCAGATAGTCTTCAATCAGCTGCACTTGCGGACGCTCCGCCCAAGAAAGGATACGGTTATACACAATGGAATAGTCGATAATCGTGTCGATATTCACGGTTTTCAAATAAGTTTCGTATTCCGCAAAAAGCTCGACATCCACCACAACACGCTGCGGTACGTCTTGTTCATGCTCGAAGATACCGATCTTGAGAGGGATCTCGACCGAATCCAGAAAAATTTTAACGTGACTGTTATTTTCCATGAAGCTGACTTATATAGAAATTATGACTGACCGCAACCCTGACATAACACTCGCATCCATCGTCTGCATTGCCAAAAATTATGCCATCGGCAAAGACAACGGCATGATCTGGCATTTACCCGCAGATTTAAAGCATTTCAAGGCAACCACACTCGGCAAACCGATCATTATGGGTCGGAAATCCTACGAGTCCTTGGGCAAGCCCTTACCGGGTCGTCCCAATCTGGTCGTCAGTCGCTCTTACGACAGCTTACCCGACATGCAGGCCTCCGATCTGTTCAATGAGATGGAAAGCGTAAAAACAGGCGAAGAGCTAAAAGTGCCGGAAGGCCCGTTCCTGTACAGCACTCTGGATGAAGGCATAACATCCGCCAAAGAAATGGCGCGTAAACTTGGTGCGGATGAAATTTTCATCACCGGCGGCGGCCAGATTTACAAGGAAACCCTGCCCTATACGCAGCGCTTATACATCACAGTGCTCGACCGCGAATATGAAGGGCATGTTTTCTTCCCCGAATTCGATTGGAATGAATGGAACATTGTTGAAGAAATCAAAAACGATGCCGATCCTGAAAAAGACCGCCCGTCTTTCACGTTCTATACGCTAGAGCGTAAATAAAACCATGCTCAAAGACCACGACCACGATGCAACCGCCATTAAGAAACGTCTCGATGAAGGCCCGAAAGCCACGTATTTAAAAGAATGGGTTTATGGCGGCATTGACGGAGTTGTCACAACATTCGCCATCATCGCCGGTGTTGCCGGTGCGGCTCTCTCACCTTCAATAATACTTATATTGGGTTTCGCGAACCTTATCGCCGACGGCTTTTCCATGGCCGCAGGAGCATACAGCGCAACCAAAGCAGACGATGACAATTACAATCGCCTGCGTTTACGCGAAGAAATCCATGTCGAGAAACATTATGACGGCGAAATCGAAGAAACGCGCCAGATCCTCGCGAAAAAAGGATTTGAAGGTGAAGAGCTTGAACAGATGGTAAGCGCCATCTCGAAAGACAAAGACAGCTGGATAGACTGGATGATGAATGAAGAATACGGCCTGTCCTTGCCCGTTCACACAGCCTTCGGCGCAGCGTTCAATACATTCATCGCTTTTGTGATTTGCGGATTTATGCCCGTGCTGCCGTTCGTGCTCGGCTTACAAAGCTCCCTTATCTGGGCACTCGCTTTTTCCGGTGTCACATTCTTCCTGATTGGCTCACTCAAAAGCTTATGGTCGGTAAAATCATTCTGGAGAGAAGGGCTGGAGACTTTTACAATCGGGATGATCGCCGCCTCGATATCTTACGCCATCGGATACGGCCTAAAAATCTATCTCGGCTAATCCAGAATTCCCGCAACATCCAACGGGAGATCAAATCCCTCGCCCGCATCGCTTTGAGCACGGATTTCGATAGACAGCGGCACTTCACCCAAAAACGGAATGCCAAGCCGTTCGGCTTCTGCTTTCGCGCCGCCATGACCGAAGATATGCTCCTCATGCCCGCAATTGGTACAAATATGCGTACTCATATTCTCGATCAAACCGAGGATAGGCACATCAACCGCACCGAACATCTCGATCGCTTTACGCGCATCGGCCAGCGCAAGGTCTTGCGGTGTAGAAACAATAATCGCGCCCGTAACGGGCACTTTTTGCGCCAATGTAAGCTGCGCATCACCCGTACCGGGCGGCATATCGACGATAAGAACATCCAAAGGCGCATCATCCGTGCCCCATTCCACATCGCGAAACAATTGATAGATCGCGCTCTGCACCATCGGGCCGCGCCAGACCAAGGCCTTGGACGCATCAACCATAAAACCGATCGACATCGTCTTAATCGGATGCACACCACCGACATCAACGCTTGGCGGTTGTATTTTTTGCCCTTCAGTAAACTCGGGCTTATCACTCTCCAGCCCCATCAATTTTGGCTGGCTGGGTCCGTAAACATCCGCATCCAACAAACCGACGCTTAAACCGGATTGAGCAAGCGCGCGGGCAATATTCGACGACATAGTGGATTTACCAACTCCGCCCTTACCGGACGCAACAGCGATAATC
>CAYGQG010000046.1:0-12199 GCA_964351955.1 uncultured Micavibrio sp.
CTACCGATCACGCTTTTGGCGACATCGGTGGTGGCGACATCCGCCAAGCCCAGCTCCCGCACTTTGGCGCAAACGTCTTCGCTCATATCAGCTGCTGTGACCTTCTTCGCCAAGTTCGCGCGCTTTATGCAATGCGCGAGTGAAGAGCCGATAAGCCCCATGCCGATGATTGTGATTTTTTCAAACATAATTTTGCCTTCAACCTTTTGCATTTAGGCATTGATTACAATACACATAAATGCGGTATTAGACATACAGAGTGCGTTTTGAGAAATCAAAGAGATTATGCCGTTAGTTGCTTATAAAGATTTACCGACATTTGACCGTTTACGCGAAGAAGGCCGTACGGTGCTTCCTGCTGACCGCGCGAAAACGCAGGAAATCCGCGAGATGCACATCGGTTTATTGAATATGATGCCCGATGCGGCGCTGCAAGCAACAGAGCGTCAATTTTTCCGTCTGGTCGGCGAATCCAACAAAATTGCGCAGTTTTATGTGCATCCGTTTACCTTGCCCGAAATTGAGCGTGGCGCAGAAGCCCGTGCCTATATTGATCAATATTACGAAACGTTTGACCAGATCAAAGCAGACGGTTTGGACGGGCTGATTATCTCCGGCGCGAATGTCAGTGACCCTGATTTGACCAAAGCCGAATTCTGGCAGCCCTTACAGGACGTCATGGACTGGGCGTGGGATAATGTTGTTTCGACCCTTAGCTCCTGCCTTGCCACGCATGCGATCATGGAGTTTGCGTATGATCAAAAACGCACTCCCGTCGGTATGAAGCGATGGGGCGTGTACAAGCATCGCGTAACGGATCGTGAACATTTGATTATGCGCGGCGTAAATACCGTTTTTGATGTGCCGCATTCGCGCCACAACCAGATTTCGCAAGAACAGTTCGATGACGCGGGTCTGAAAGTGCTGATCGCCGATACTGACGCGCATGTTCATATGGCCGTCAGCCCTGATGGTTTCCGCCGTGTGATGCTGCAAGGGCATCCGGAATATGACATGGTCAGCCTGTATAAAGAATATAAGCGCGAAGTGCAGAACTACATTGACGGGCTGCGCCCTAACTACCCGCCTACGCCCGAGAATTATTTCTATGGCGAGGCATTAGAGCGTGTAAAAATTATGCGCCGCAAAGCCGAAAACGGTGATGCCGACTGGGCGGTTGATGATACCGAGATGCGATGTTTACTGGATAATAGCTGGGCCGATACCGCGCGCAGCATCCTCGGCAACTGGACGGGTTTGGTTTACCAGCTGACCAATGTTGACCGTCATGAGCAATTTATGGATGGCGTTGATCCCGATGATCCGCTGAGCAGCGTTTAATTCTCTATAATGCGCGTTACAGGTTTCGGCATAAAGATGCCGCGTCCACGTACTGTGACTTTTGATCCTGAGCTTGGATCTGCGGTGGCGTATAGCTGCTTGCTGACCTCAACCATATGCACGCCGGCAACAATCGGCGTGATTGACCGTCCGAACCGTTCAAACATCCCCGCGGCCTTTAAAATCGGGGTGTATTTTAGCGGCGGCATGAACAGCGCTTCCTCACAATGCTCCAGAGCAAACAGGTTATCGCGCAGCGCGTAGTTCAGCTGAGTCAGTGAGAATGGTGTGCCCTGCCCGAATGGTGCCCAGTCAGCCCGCGCCCAAAGCCCTGCACGGTTGGGAACAATGATAATCATACGACCATTGGATTTCAGGACGCGCCAGATTTCCTGTAGGGATGGCTTAAGAAATTCAGCAAATTCAACATTATGCACCATCAAGATACGGTCAACGGAATTGGTTTCTATGGGTAGCTCAGACTGTTCGGCCAAGGCCACGCAGTTATGATCATCATGCGGCCAGTGATGCGCCCCCATTCCGGCAGACATTACCGCGAATACCCGTTCGGCCTCTTCTTTGAAAACCCGCAAATACGGCGTGGCGTAGCCCGTACCCATTACCCGCATGTCATGGACATCAGGCCATAACTCGCGGATACGTTCCTGCAACAGTCGACGCACAACGCGGCCAATTTTCGAGTTGTAGAACGCTTTAAAATCGTAAACGGATGAGTACATATATGCTGTTTTACAGCAAATCACGTAAGGTTGTCACCAAAGGAAGGTCGGCGGCGGGCATAGGGTAGTCCAGCATGTCTATCGGCTTCACCCATGCGAAGGCCTGATGTTCCTTCAATTGCGGCTCGCCAAGCCATTTACGACAGGCAAAAAGCGGCATCAACAGATGAAAGTCATCGTAAGTGTGTGAAGCAAACGCGATGGGCAGATAGCAGCTTGGGCGGGTTTCGATGCCCAGTTCTTCTTCTAGTTCACGCATCAGGGCAAATTCGGGTGTTTCCCCTTCATCAACCTTACCGCCCGGAAATTCCCACAAACCGCCCATGGCTTTATTTTCAGGACGCTGCGCCAGCAGGACTTCGCCCTTTTCATTAATCAACGCGCCCGCAGCAACTAGTACGATAGGCAAATCGGGCGCTTCGGGTTTTGGGCTCTGTAGGGCTATATCGCAACTCATTATTATCTCATCCTATAAAAAAAGCCGTGCACCGCATAAATATGGGCAACACGGCTTTTCAAATTTTATATCAGGCTTTATTCAGCCGTTTCTTCAGCAGCAGGTGCTTCAGGAGCAGCTTCCGCAGGTGCAGCCTCTTCCTCTGCCGGTGTTTCATCACCAGCGGCAGGCTCGATAGGTTTACCGTTAATGTCGAACACTTCAACATTGGCTTTTTCGCGCCAGTTCTGGACGATTTCGTTCAATACAACACCGCGAAGCTGGGCCGAGATGAACGGCTTGGCTTGTTCCAGTGTCGCCGGCGGACGGTCACGAGCATCTGTTACTTCGATAATGTGGTAACCGAATTCAGTCTTCAGAGGTTTCTGCGTCATCTCACCCGGCTTCAATTCGAACGCGGTATCCAAGAATGCAGGAATGACCTGATCCTGTTTTGAGATGTAACCCAGATCGCCGCCATTGTCTTTCGTAGCGTCTGTTGAGTTTTCTTTAGCTAAAGCCGCAAAGTCTCCGCCGTCTTTAATCTGTTGAATCAACTCTTTTGCTTTCGCTTCGTCTTCGACCAAGATGTGACGTGTTTTCACTTCCGGAATTTTAGGGAAGTTTGCAACATAGTTATCGTAAGCTTGCTTAACACGCTCATCAGTAATCGCTTTTTCAACGGCCTTTTGAACGTAGACACCGCGTACGATCTGGCTTTTGGCTGCTGCCAGCTGTTCCTTAACTGCTGGATCGCTATCCAGATTTACGCCTTGGACCTGTTTGCTGATCAATGCTGCGTTTACAACCTGATCGACTGCCAATGGGAATAGCTGAGTAACAGGCAATTGACGCGTTTGCGGCGGTAAAGTTTGAATGAAGTTGAACACGTCCAAACGTGTCACGTCCTGACCATCGATTTTTGCAACGACCGGATTACCGGGCTCGATAACAGGTTGTGGAGCTGCATCTTCACTATTGGCTTGCTGAGATGATGATTCAGCACTTGATGAGGATGCGACTTGCTGAGAAGCATCGGCCTTATCGCCTTTGTCCATTTTGGTCGACATATAAGCAATTGCGCCAACCGCAACGACCAGTAATACAACGAGAACCACAATAACGGCATTGCCGCGTTCCTGTTTGTTAATAAGGGTTTTGTGAGTATCAGTCATAATTTCCACTTCATTGTTAGTTTGGATAAATTTTGTAGAACGACACTAGCGAAAGCCCAAGATGATTTCAAGCCATGCTTTTGCGCGCGTATAGTGCTTTATTTGCAATAACTTAAACGGCCTTATGCATAATCTATAAGCCGATTTTTCGACAACAGCCCCCAACCTTCATTGACGCGCTGTCTCGCAGGGCTTATATCAAGTAGCGAATATAAATGGAGTTATAAATTGTTAGGCTTTGCCACAAAAATCTTTGGTTCGTCCAACGAACGCGCGCTTAAAAACTATCATAAGCAAATTGAACCGATAAACGAGTTTGAGCCCAAATTCGAAGCTATGCGTGACAGCGAGCTTCAAGCGCAGACTGCCGCGTTCCGACAGCGTCTCGAAAACGGCGAACCGTTGGACAATCTAACACACGAAGCCTTTGCCGTTGTGCGGGAGGCCGCCAAGCGCGCGCTAGGTCTGCGCCCATATGATGTGCAGCTGATCGGTGGACTTGTCCTGAACGATGGTAAAATCACCGAAATGAAAACAGGTGAAGGTAAGACACTTGTTGCGACTCTGCCTGTTTATCTCAACGCCCTTACGGGTAAAGGCGTGCATGTTGTTACCGTTAACGACTACCTCGCCGCACGTGATGCGGAATGGATGGGCGAGCTTTATCGCTACATGGGCTTGACCGTTGGCTGTATCACCAACGAGAAAAACCCGAATGACCGCAAGGCTGAATATGCCGCCGATGTGACATACGGTACGAATAATGAATTCGGCTTTGACTATCTGCGCGACAATATGCGTTTCAGCCTTAAAGACATGGTTCAGCGCGAACACCATTACGCAATCGTTGATGAAGTCGACTCGATCTTGATTGATGAAGCGCGTACACCGCTTATCATTTCAGGTCCGTCCGATTCTAACACCGAGCTATACACGCAAGTTGATAAAATCATTCCGTCTCTTGTTGCCGATGATTACGAGAAAGACGAGAAACATAAGACCATCGCCCTGACCGATGAAGGAACGGAGCATGTTGAGGAATTGCTGGAACAGCACGGATTGCTGGAAAGCGGCAGCAACATGTACGATTTGCAGAACATCTCCCTCGTCCACCATGTGAACCAAGCCCTGCGCGCACATAAATTGTTCGGCGTTGATAAAGATTACATCGTCAAAGACGGCAAGGTTATTCTGATTGATGAATTCACGGGCCGTATGATGGATGGTCGCCGTCTGTCCGAAGGATTGCACCAAGCGATTGAGGCCAAAGAAGGTCAGGATATTCAAAACGAAAACCAGACATTGGCATCGATCACCTTCCAGAATTACTTCCGCATTTACGACAAGCTGGGCGGCATGACCGGTACGGCGATGACCGAAGCTGCCGAATTTGCAGAGATTTATAATCTGGGTGTGGTTTCCATACCAACTCATGTTCCGGTAGCACGGAAAGATCACGAAGATAAAATCTATAAAAACCTCGCGCAGAAAGAAGACGCGATTGTCGAACTGATCAAAGAGTGTCATGAACGCGAACAGCCGATTCTGGTTGGTACGGTATCTATTGAGAAATCCGAGCAGCTCGCGGCACGTTTGAAAAAAGACAAAATCAAACACCACGTTTTGAATGCCCGCCACCACGAACAGGAAGCCTACATCGTCGGGCAAGCCGGTCGTCCGGGCGCGGTTACGATCGCCACAAACATGGCGGGTCGCGGTACGGATATTAAACTTGGCGGTAACGCGGAGATGCGCGTCGAGGAAGAAATCGGTGTTGATGCCGACCCTGTTAAAGACAAAAAAGCCATCGAGCAAATTCACAAAGAAGTCGAAGCCGACAAGCAACGCGTTAAAGAGGCAGGTGGCCTGTACATTATCGGTACGGAGCGCCACGAATCCCGCCGTATTGATAACCAGCTTCGCGGTCGCTCAGGTCGCCAAGGTGATCCGGGTGCGTCTATGTTCTTCCTCTCGGTTGAAGATGATTTGATGCGTATTTTTGCAGGCGACAAGCTGGAATCTCTTTTGGGCAGCAATAAGCTAGGCTTGCTGGACGGTGAAGCTCTTGAGCACCCTCTGATCTCCAAAATGCTTGAACGTGCGCAGGCAAAAGTCGAGTCGATGCATTTCGATGTTCGTAAGAACTTGCTGAAATTCGATGATGTGATGAACGATCAACGTAAAGCGATTTACTCGCAACGCCGTGAAATCATGGATTCTGAAAGCATTGAAGACCTTGTGCTCGATATGCGTCATCAGGTGATTGAAGATACGGTGGCGGCTACAATTCCGGCAGGAAGCTACCCAGAGCAATGGGATGTTGATTCCCTGCATACTGAATGCCAACGCTTGCTGGGCCTCGACTTACCTGTTCAAAAATGGGCAAAAGAAGAAGGGATTGCCGATAACGAAATCCTGGAACGCCTTATTGACGAAGCCGACAACAAAATGGCGGGTAAAGTTGCCCGTTACGGCGCATCGATCTGGCGGCAGATTGAAAAATCAATTGTGTTGCAGCTTCTTGACCAGTTGTGGAAAGAGCACTTGCTCAATCTTGACCATGTTCGCCAAGGCATTAACTTGCGCGCATTCGGTCAGAAAGATCCGCTGAACGAGTATAAGACCGAGGCGTTCTCCGCGTTTGAAAACATGCTCGGCATTATGAACGAAACCATCACGCAGACTCTTTGCCTTGTCGAAGTTAACGCACAGCCCGGCCGCAGAGTTGATAGCATGATGGATCAGGAAGAGCAGGAAATGCATGAAACACGGCATGATCCCGCGCTTATGGGCACAGGCACTTCAGCGCCTAGCAAGCAAGATTCACCAAGCAGCTCCGTGCAACCTATTCGTCAGAAAAGTGCTTTCAACAAAGACGATCCGAACACTTGGGGCAAGGTACAGCGTAATGCTGTTTGCCCTTGCGGATCAGGCAAAAAATTCAAGCACTGCCACGGAAAAATCGTTCAAAACGCGTAATGGCTTTTACAGAGCATAGTTTCAAAAGCGACCATGGCTATTCACTAGCCTATAGCGATTGGGGCGATAAAGACGCGAATCCGATTATCGGTGTTCATGGCCTGACCGGTAACGGGCTTGATTTCGACTTTCTCGCTGAAGACCTTATTCAACACGGGCATCGCGTTATCGGCATAGACCTTGCCGGTCGCGGACGCAGTGACTTTCTGGATGATCCTCTCGGTTATAATTACGATCAATATGTTGATGACCTCAATGCCCTGCTCCGACACCTTGATTTAAAGCAGGTTGATTGGATCGGGATTTCCCTCGGCGGCTTGCTCGGCATGCGTATGGCGGGGCAAAAGTACTCCCCCATTAAACGCCTGATCATCAATGATGTCGGCCCGACCGTGCTGCAAGCTGCGCTCGATTTTATCCATCATGTCATCAAAGTTGAATATACGTTCAAGGACGTGCAAGAGCTTGAAGCCCGCATGCGCGCCACGCGTGGCCTGACATGGGGGCCATTGGAAGACATGCATTGGCAACACATGGCGAAACATAACCACCGTGTTCGTGATGATGGTTTAATCAGCTACGCTTACGATCCGAATATTGCTGTCGTGTTCGAAAACGCACCACTTGGAGATGTTGATCTATGGCCGCATTGGAATGCTATCACCTGCCCTACATTCGTTATTCACGGTGCGCAATCTATGTTGCTGACGCAGGATATTATTGATCAGATGCGCGAAGGCGGGCCGGATTTTGATCTCGTATCGCTAGAGGGCTGTGGTCACGTCCCTTCCCTGATGATGCCCGATCAGATAGAAATGATACGGACATGGCTGAACACAAAATAGACATCGTTATTATCGGCGCAGGCATCGCCGGATTATGGGCGTTCCATCGTTTTAAACGCATGGGCTATGACGTTTTACTGCTCGAATCCAATGCCATCGGTTGCGGGCAGACCATCGCCAGTCAGGGAATCATCCATTCAGGTTTGAAATACGCGTTCGCGGGTAAGATTAACAATCTGGCTCAAAACATCAGCGCGATGCCCGATTTATGGCGTGCGGCTTTGCGCGGTGAGGGTGATGTTGATTTATCCGCCGCAAGCATGAGCGCGGAAAGCCAATATCTGATGATCCCGAAAGGATTTATGGGCGAGTTGGTCAAGTTGGTGACAAAACAAGCACTTGGTAACAATGTCCATGAAGTGCCGAAAACCGAATGGCCGCAAGAGATTATCGACAGCGGTTTTAACGGTAGCGTCGTGTTCATGGATGAGCCTGTCCTGAATATCGGCAGTGTTCTTCGTGCTTTGGTCGAGCCATATCGGAGCTGCATTCGCAAAATCGACACGCCGGATGATCCGTTTTCCTTCCTGAAAAAACATGAAATTTATCCGCAGCAAATTATCGTCACAGGCGCGGCTTCCAACGCCGTTTTGGCTTCGCAGGTGCAGCATAATGACGGATTAGAGACACAGGCGCGCCCGCTTTTGATGGGACTGCTCAAACCCGCACCGTATGAGCTGTATGCGCATTTGGTCGGATCATCGGACAAGCCCGTTGCGACGATCACGACCCACACGACCGAGGATGGAGAACTGGTCTGGTATCTGGGCGGCGGTGTTGCCGAACGCGCCAAAGATGCCCCCCCATCAGAAGTATACGAGGCGGCGCGTAAAGGCTTTGCCAAATACCTGCCCGATATTGATCTCTCGAACGTTGAATGGGCAGTGCTGCCGATTGACCGTGTCGAGGGCAAATCCAAAACCGATGGGTGGATGCCCGACACGCCCACAATACACAGCGTGGATAACGTGCATTATTGCTGGCCGACGAAGCTGACCTTCGCGCCGTTGCTTTCGGCTCGTTTGATTGAAAAAATCGGGATCGAACCATCGCGCACGCAGACGGATTTCTCTTTCCTGCCGTCTGTTGAGTATACTCAAACCCCTTGGGATAAAGCGTCATGGACAAAAGACAGTTAGGCGATACCGGAATAGCCGTATCCCCACTTGGTTTGGGGACGGTGAAGTTTGGCCGAAATCAGAGTGTGAAATATCCACAAGGGTTTGAGCTTCCCAATGAAGCGTTTCTGGCTGCCCTTCTCTCTCAAGCTAAAGACCTCGGTATTAATATGCTCGACACCGCGCCCGCTTACGGTTTGAGCGAAGAACGTCTGGGCCGTTTACTCAAAGGACAGCGTGAAGACTGGGTGATTGTCGGTAAGGCGGGTGAGGAATTTGAAGATGACGAGTCCTCCTATAACTTTGCGCCCCAGCATCTCGAGCAAAGTCTTTACCGTAGCTTGCAACGTCTACAGACCGATTACATCGATGTTTTTATGCTGCACTCCGATGGGAATGATGTCGAGAACCTCTCTGATGATGTGATTGCTACCCTGCTCCGTTTTAAAGAACGCGGTCTGGTCCGTGCCGTTGGTGCATCGACGAAAACAGCCGATGGCGGCCTGCGCACGCTAGAGCATCTGGATGTCGTCATGGCGATGTACACTGCGGATTATACGGATGAACAGCCGGTGCTCGATTACGCCGAAGCGCATAGTAAAGGCGTGTTGCTAAAGAAAGTTTTATCCAGCGGGCATAACGCCAATATCGAAGATGCGTTTAAATTTGCGTTCGAGCATGATGGCACGACAGCCGCGATTGTCGGTACGATTAATCCAGAGAATTTAAAGGCGAATGTCGCCGCTATCAAAGCGTGCTTATAAGCTGAACCGCTGTATTATTTGATAGCGGGAAGTCCTTGAGGCGTGACCAATTCGGGTGCATCACATCTGCCGCATTACGGATGATTGCTTTCATTTCATCGGAAATTTCCAACAAGCCTTTATTCGTTGTCGTGACTTTCAGGTCAGAAAAATCAAATTCGATATCGGTTATGTCTTTCAATATTTCGGGCATAGTTTTGCCGCCCGGCTCAATCACCATGTCCGTATCTACAATCATATCGGCATAGCGGGTCGATTGCGCCAACCCTAAAGTCCAGAAAAACGCCACGATGTCCTTTTCATCTTGCCCGTCCAGCCTACGGGCTTCCCGCATGAAGTGCCGCAAGGTCGATTGGAAGCTTTTGCTTTTGACTTGTTGCTCGGTCAAGTCGCGCCCTTTGAACGCAGCCTGAACGTCATAGGGGGTAACGCCATAACGTTCCGCAGCTTCTGCGAATATCGGGTTATGAGCATTCTGGCCAATGATGGCGAGATATGTCGGCAAATAATAACCGTTCTGGCGATAGGAATTCAGCATATCCGCTGGATTACGGTTCAGATATATATGCGTGCCGCCGAAGCGTTCTTTCATCCATTCAGCACGCAAAACACCGCGATTGAACTGCATCACCGCTGCCTGTCCATGCTCAGCAGAATCATCGATCAAGCTTTGTATATAACGCTTTAGCTCGGGGTCATCCTCATCAGGCGCAAGAGCGTAGCGCTCCAGTGTGAAGCGGCGTTCGAAGTGTTCCACCCCGCCTGTGGCGCGAATATTAAATTCATCGTAGTAGTTGTGCGATATCGAGCTATGACCGAATTTTTGCGATGCGCGCTGGTAATCTGCCACCAATTTTTCGCGCGTTTTGCAGTAAAGGGATTCATGCAACGGTTCGAAATAGCCGCGAAATTCATCACGTGTGCGGAACTTCCCCCATAAATAGGTGGAGCCTGTCCGCCATAGAGCCTGTAGAAACACAGGGTCGAGCGATGTTTGTTCAGCGTCTTGTTGCATCATAACCTTCAAAAGAATTTGAGATTATGTATAATGTTTTGAGGTGTTCGTCAATGAAATTAGGCTTACGCGCTATTCAGCAGGCGGCGTGATGCGGATTTTCGTGATTTGATGGCGCTGGCGACGAACGATGTCGAAACGGAAATCGTGGAAAATGAAGCTCTGTCCGACTTCGGGAATTGTCTGGGATTCATACAGAATAAGCCCTGCGAGTGTTGAGTATTCCTCATCCGGCAAACCCCAATCATACTCACGGTTTAGATCGCGGATCGTCACCGTTCCATCAACGAGGAGCTGACGACTGTTCAAGACACGAACGCCCGCAAAGGAAATATCGTGTTCATCATCAATCTCGCCGACGATTTCTTCCAAAATATCTTCCAGCGTGACGATCCCCATCAAGGCTCCATATTCATCAATCACAACTGCAAAATGCTCGCGGTTTTCGCGGAAAGCCTGCAACTGTTCATAAAGATTGGTAGATTCAGGAATGAAGCGCGGCTCCATCATAATGTTTTCGAGTTTGATCTCGCCAATTTTACCGTCGTTTTTATTCATCTCCTGCAGAAGCAGTTTCGCATGAATAACACCCGTGATGTTATCGGGGTTATCTTTCCAGACCGGCAAGCGCGTGTGTGAACTTTTCAGAACCTCTTCGACGATCTCTTCCATCTTTTGGTCAGCATGAATCATTTCCACGCTTTTACGGTGGATCATAATATCTTCGACATCGACATCAGCCAGATCGAGAATAGAGAGCAGCATGGCGCGCTGTTCCTGCGTTTCTTCTTCCGGCCCTTCGTGCATATCAATCGCGCCGCGCAGCAGCTCCAGATGAGAACCTGCGCCGACCTTGGATATGTCGATACCGAACAAGCGCAGGACACGACGGACAATCCATGTCACTGTTTCCGTGATCGGGGCGAACACAAAAATAACCACGCGGATAATGGGCGCAATGCGCATCGCCATAGGTTCAGCGTGGTGTAATGCATAGGTTTTGGGCAGGACTTCGGCGAAAATCAAAACCAGCAGAGTCATGACCAGCGTGGCGTATACAACACCCGCTTCACCGAAAATCTTGATTAATACGCTGGTCGCCAGCGCGGAAGCCAGAATATTGACGAGGTTATTCCCGAGCAACAACGCGCCGATCATACGATCTTTCTTGTCGCGTATTTTATTCACCAGACGGGCGCGCTCATTGCCTTCCTTCTCGTGACTGTGCATACGCACGCGTGATGCGGCTGTCAGGGCCGTTTCCGAGCCTGAGAAAAACGCTGACAACAACAGCAAGACCATGATTGCTATGATTGCTAGGAGAAGGCCGATAGCCATCGATCTTTAATTCCTTTGTTTCCGCCTTTGCTTTCACCGCCAAGAGAGTGCACAAGCACGTCGCGGGCAAGGTCGGGTGATACTGTATCACTTATGAAGGCATCGCCAATTGCATTTGCGACAACAAATACCAGCTTACCGTTTTTAACCTTCTTGTCTCGTTCCATGATTTTCATCAATCGATCGACGCTTGTTTCCAGTCCGTCTATCAATGAAGCCCTTGTCGGCAAACCGATCTTAACAAGATGTTCTTCAACGCGGATGAAATCATCCTCGGTACACAAACCCAGACGTACGGATAAATCCATCGCCATGACCATACCGATCGAAATCGCCTCGCCGTGTAGCAAGGTGCCGTCATATCCGGCTTCGGCTTCCAGCGCGTGCCCGAATGTATGACCGAAGTTAAGCAAAGCGCGGCGGCCTTGCTCCGTTTCATCCGCTTCAA
>CAYGQG010000046.1:12209-13660 GCA_964351955.1 uncultured Micavibrio sp.
GCTATAACCCGTTCACCGTTATTTTCCAGCCAGTTGAAGAAGCCGGAATCCTGAATCACGCCGTATTTAAGCACTTCGGCATAACCAGCCAGCAATTCCCGCCTAGGCAGGGTTTTCAATGTTTCGAGATCCGCGATTACGGCGGAAGGCTGGTAAAAGCTACCGACAAGGTTTTTACCCTGTTTTGAGTTGATGCCTGTTTTTCCGCCTACGGAGCTGTCAACCTGTGACAGCAGCGTTGTTGGCACTTGTATGTAAGGTACTCCGCGCATAACAACGGAAGCGCAGAACCCTGTTAAGTCTCCGATAACGCCGCCGCCGACGGCCATCACGATACTGTCGCGGCTTAACCCGTTTTCCAGCATCCAGCCGCATACTTCCTCTACACGCTGGAACGACTTTGTGCCCTCGCCCGCAGGCAGCGTATGGACAGCGCAGATACGCGCATTGTTCTCGGTCAGCAACGTATGGATACGCTCGGCATAGGATTGCACATTGGTATCGGTGACGATGAAGATTGATTTACCCGCAACGTCCTGCGGCATGAAGTCAGGCATGCGGAACAGCAGCGAATTGCCGATATAAATATCGTAGCTTCGCGCATCAAGATCGATTGTGACGATTTTGGTTTCCATTAGATGCAAAGGCCTCAAATGCGTTTATTTTCGGGGTCAAACACTATCTTTATTCAAGTGCTCATACAATGATTTTATGATTCTCTTTTCAGCATTTCCTGCGTTTTTTGATGTAATCGGAACGATCAGATGCGCCTTGCCGTATAGCGGTTTTCTTGTCTGCAAAAGATTAGCCAATGTCCCTTTCGGGTCTTCGGTCTGTAGCAACGGGCGGGTCTTTGATTGCTCTACACGTGACCACATCAGATCGAGATCGGCATCCAACCATACAACCACACAACGGTCCAATAGCGCCGTAAATGTGGCTTCATGGGTTGGCGCGCCGCCCCCGGTAGACAGAACCAACGGTTTTTCCTTACAGAGTTCATCAATGACTTTGAACTCAAATTCGCGAAATTTCTCTTCGCCGTAATGTTCGAAGATTTCAGAAGCCGATATTCCGGCACGTTCCTCGATCACGGCATCACTATCCTGAAAATCCAGCTTCAGCATGCCTGCAACCGCATTGCCAAGAAAACTCTTTCCCGCGCCCATCATGCCAATCATGGCTATCGGCTTGTTAAGGT
The DNA here is from genome assembly GCA_964351955.1 of uncultured Micavibrio sp. Lineage (GTDB taxonomy): Bacteria > Pseudomonadota > Alphaproteobacteria > Micavibrionales > Micavibrionaceae > TMED27. The sequence goes on from CAYGQG010000046.1 coordinate 13,411, forward strand.
TTTCCTTTACTGTCTGTATTTGGGTTTTCAGCGCTACCATAAATATTTTTTCATTGAACATAAATCATAATCGACTTATGTTTTGCATACTTCGATCGATAATTAAAGAAAGCTGACACCCACAATGCCCAAACTTCTTTTTGTACTTCTCGGCTTAATAGCAATCATGATTATATGCGCCACAGCATTTTCGATCGTTTATACCCCCGATATCCAGCGCGAACAGGCCACAATCAGCATCCCTCAAGAC
>CAYGQG010000047.1:0-13274 GCA_964351955.1 uncultured Micavibrio sp.
TAATGATCAGGGTGAAGAAGCCGACGATCATGACGGACACGGCCAGGATAGTCACGATCAAAAAGATGGGCATGATGATCATGGTCATGGAGATGAACATGGTGGGCATGATGAGCATGAAGAAGGAAAAACTGAGATAGCTCCGGATTCTGCTCAAACCGCTGGCATCCAAATTGAGAAAAGCGCTTCTGCCAATATCGCAAATGTGATCCCGTTAACGGGCCGCATTGTTATCAACCAGAATACGCAAGCTCATGTGCGGGCGCGTTTTCCCGGCATTGTTCGCAGCGTTAAAGTGAATTTGGGTGACGCGGTTGAAAAGGGACAGGTTCTGGCGGTCATAGAAAGTAATGAAAGCCTGAGAGATTATAACGTCACCGCGCCGATTAGCGGGGTTGTTTTGGAACGCAATACCAACCTTGGGGACGTAGCAAACGATGAACCTTTGTTCACGGTTGCCGATCTATCAGAGGTTTGGGCAAAGTTTCATATTTTTCCCAAGGATGCCGATATGGTCGTCTCTGGCCAGCGCGTGCGCGTCCACACTCTGGATGAAGAGAAAGAGGATGATGCCCAAATTGAAATGCTCTTCCCTACTGCCGATGCTTTGAGCCAGACGCTGGTGGCGATTGTCCCTATAGCTAACGATAAAAACATTTGGCGGCCCGGTATGACAGTTGAGGGTGACGTCACCATTTCTGAAAAGCAGGTTCCGTTGGCTGTGCGCGCCTCCGCATTGCAGACAATGGAAGATCAAACAGTTGTATTTATAAGGGAAGGCAACAGTTATGAAATGAAGCCTGTAAGAACGGGTATCTCAGACGGGAAATATGTCCAGATACTGAGTGGCCTTCAACCCGGACAAGATTATGTCAGCGAAAATAGTTTCATTATTAAAGCCGATATTCTGAAATCCGGCGCGGCGCACGAACATTAAAAATAGAGAGATCACCATGCTAGAGAAAATAATTGAATCATCCATTCGCCACCGCTGGCTTGTCCTGATTGCGGTTTTAGGTGTGTGCGTTCTTGGCATCTATAATTTTAAGCGTCTGTCGATTGATGCAGTGCCGGACATTACCAATGTACAGGTGCAAATCAACACTGAAGCGCCGGGCTATACACCTCTGGAAGCAGAACAGCGTATTACCTTCCCGATTGAAACGGCACTGGCGGGTATTCCAAAGCTGGATTACACCCGCTCCATTTCACGTTACGGGCTATCGCAGGTCACGGTGGTTTTTGAAGAAGGAACGGATATTTATTTCGCGCGTCAGCTTTTGGCTGAACGGCTTTCTGAAATCAAAGGTGAATTGCCTGCCGGGATTGAGCCTATGATGGGCCCGATTGCTACAGGTCTTGGCGAAATTTACATGTACACGGTCGAAGCTGAAGAAGGCGCTGTTAAAGAAGACGGCACCGCTTATACACCGATGGATTTGTTGACCATTCAGGAATGGGTGATTGTTCCGCAACTACGCAACTTGAAAGGCGTGATTGAGATCAACACGATTGGAGGTTATGAGCAGCAATATCATGTCATGCCGTACCCTGAGCAGTTACTGGCTTATGATTTAACTATTGCTGATTTGATTGAGGCTTTAGAGCGTAATAATGACAATGTCGGCGCAGGTTATATCGAAAAATACGGAGAGCAGTATTTGGTGCGTGTTCCCGGACAGGTTAAAGACATTCCCCATATTCAAAATATCATTATCGCCAAACGTGATGAAGTGACTATTCGTGTGGATGATGTGGCCGATGTGGCCTTGGGTTCACCCTTACGTACAGGAGCGGCAACCCAGAACGGCAAAGAAACTGTTCTTGGCACCGCGATGATGTTGATGGGAGAAAACTCTCAAGAGGTTGCGGAGCGTGTGGCAGCCAAGCTGGAAATCGTCAATGATTCTTTGCCGGAAGGCGTTCACGCAGAGCCTGTTTATGATCGGACGTCTCTGGTGGAGCGCACCATTAAAACCGTTGAGAAAAACCTTGTTGAAGGTGCATTGCTGGTCATTGTTATTCTCTTTCTACTTTTGGGCAATCTAAGGGCGGCATTGATCACCGCGCTGGTTATTCCTATTGCGATGCTGATGACCATTACGGGTATGGTAGAAAATAAAGTATCCGGTAATTTAATGAGTTTGGGGGCACTGGATTTTGGCCTCATTGTTGATGGAGCGGTCATCATCATTGAAAACTGTTTGCGGCGCTTTGGTATGGAGCAGCACAGGCTGGGGCGATTGCTTAATAAAGAGGAGCGTTTCTCTTTGGCAGCTAAAGCGACCACGGAAGTGATCCAACCGAGTATTTTCGGGATTTTGATTATCACCATTGTGTATATTCCGATCTTCTCGCTGACTGGCGTAGAAGGAAAGATGTTCCACCCAATGGCCTTTACCGTTGTAACAGCATTGCTAAGTGCGCTTGTTCTATCTTTAACTTTTGTTCCGGCGGCGGTTGCAACTTTCATTACAGGTAAAGTGCATGAAAAGGAAAACATCGTCATGCGGGGTGCCCGTAAGAGCTATGAGCCGCTTTTGAAGTGGAGCCTTCGCAGTCCAGCTATCGTTATCACAACAGCGCTGCTTCTTGTTGTTGTCAGTCTGTTCGGAGCTTCCCGCATGGGAGCGGAGTTTATTCCCAGTCTGGATGAAGGGGATATTGCCTTGCACGCTATGCGTATTCCCGGCACAAGCATGAGCCAATCGACCAAAATGCAGCATGAGGTTGAAAAAACGGTTTTAACCTTTGAGGAGGTTAAAACCGTTTTCAGTAAAATTGGTACACCAGAGGTAGCAACCGATCCTATGCCGCCGAACGTGGCTGATACTTTTGTGATTCTAAAGTCACGTAAAGAATGGCCCGATCCAACTTTACCTAAAGCCGAACTCGTTGAGCGTATGGAGCAGGCTTTGGAAAAGTTGCCGGGTAATAATTACGAATTCACCCAGCCCATCCAGATGCGCTTTAACGAGCTGATTTCCGGGGTGCGCAGTGATCTGGCTGTTAAGCTGTATGGCGACGATCTGGAAGTCCTGCTGAAAACCGCGCAAGAAATCGAAGCGGCAGTTAAAAACGTGGACGGCGCTGCCGATGTGCGTATGGAGCAGGCCTCTGGCCTGCCTACTTTAAGCATTATACCGGATCGCAAGCGCCTTGACCTTTACGGTTTAAACATCGCCGATGTGCAGGACGTGGTGCAGGTGGCCATGGGCGGTCGTGAAGCTGGAAAGATTTTTGACGGTGACCGCCGTTTTGATCTGGTTGTCCGTCTTCCAGAAACGCTTCGTACCGATATAAAGAGTCTGGAAATGTTGCCTATTCCTTTGCCCAACGCTGAGCAGAAAGGTGCCGATGAAACTCCGGATTATGTGCCTTTGAAAGAAGTCGCTGATTTGGATATTGCCTATGGTCATGCGCAAATCAGCCGCGAAAACGGCAAGCGGCGTTTGTTTGTAACCGCCAATGTCAGAGGACGCGACTTGGCCAGCTTTGTTGAAGATGTACAAAACGTTGTGCGCGAGAAGGTTGATATTCCTGCAGGATATTGGGTTGATTACGGCGGTACGTTTGAGCAACTTATATCCGCCAAGCAGCGTCTTATGATCGTAGTGCCTGTGGCGCTTTTGCTGATATTCGGTTTGCTGTTCATGGCGTTTAATTCTGCGAGAGCAGCTTTGCTGGTGTTCTCTGGTGTTCCGCTGGCCTTAACTGGCGGGATTGCCGCGTTATTGTTGCGCGATATTCCACTTTCCATTTCCGCTGGGGTTGGCTTTATTGCTTTGTCTGGTGTGGCGGTGCTGAATGGCGTTGTTATGCTGTCCTTTATCCGTGATCTGGAAGCTAAGGGGAAGCCGCAGGAAGAAGCCATTATAGAGGGTGCATTAACTCGTCTACGGCCTGTTTTGATGACTGCCCTTGTTGCGTCGCTCGGTTTTGTACCGATGGCCTTTAATATCGGCGCAGGTTCAGAAGTGCAGAGACCACTGGCAACTGTTGTCATCGGTGGGATCATTTCTTCCACTATCCTGACATTGTTGGTCTTGCCTGCTTTGTATAAATGGTTTCCTAGCAGGCTGAGCATCAGGCGCAGAAAAAAGAGCGAGGTTTAAAAATGGGCCAACACCATCATCATAGCGACCCTTCTGAGATAGGCGAACAGCGTTTATGGTGGGCCGTGGGGGCGAATGTTGTGTTAACCTTTGCACAAGTGATAGGTGGGCTAGTCTCCGGTTCATTGTCACTTATCGCGGACGCGCTTCATAACTTCAGTGATGCTGCTTCTTTGCTGATTGCCTTGGTAGCAATTCGTATAGGGCGCAAACCACCAGACCAGTTTAAGACCTTTGGTTATAAACGCGCAGAAACCATAGCGGCGCTTATTAACCTGACTACACTGATCATAATCGGTCTGTATCTCTGTTATGAAGCACTGTTGCGGTTTATTACACCAGAACCGATTGAAGGCTGGATGGTTGTGATCGTTGCCGGAGTTGCTTTGGTGGTGGACGTATTTACGGCGTTACTAACCTATAGTCAGTCGAAATCAAGTATGAACATTAAGGCCGCTTTTCTGCATAACGTCACGGATGCATTAGCTTCTGTAGGTGTTATTATAACGGGTACTCTTATTTTGCTGTTCGGGTGGGTTTGGACGGATGCTGCTATGACACTGATCATATCTGGCTACGTGCTTTGGCAGGGAATTACACAGATTCCAAAGGTTATACATTTGCTTATGGAAGGAACACCAGAGGGCATTGAGGTTGAAGAGGTTGTAGTGGCAATGAAGCTAGAGAATGGCGTAGCTGATGTTCATCATGTGCACCTATGGCAACTCGATGAGCATCGCAATGCACTGGAAGCGCATGTCGTTTTAAGTGAGGGGGTGGATATGGATGATTTGAAGCATCAATTAAAAAATATGCTGCATGATCGGTATGAAATCGAGCACTCTACTCTGGAGTTTGAGAACAAAAACTGTATGGATTCTTCAGAATTTTAACTGCTAGTGCGCTTAGTAATCAGTTATACCATCGGTAGTTAAAGTCGAGCTAGCATCCAAATAGCCATCCCGATCATCATAAGATTTTCGGTTAGGGATATAAACCCAAGCGGTACGTTGCTGTTACCTCCTACGCAGGCACATTTCAATTCTCGTTTATCCACGTAAACGGCTTTGAACACGGATATTGCGCCGATTGTTCCAATGAATAAAGCTGCCGGGGCAGAGATAATAGTCAGGAAGCCGGAAATCATTGCGGCTCCTGCTAACATCTCAACAAAGGGATATACATAGCTATATTTCACCCATTTTTGCGCCAGCAGGTCATAATTTAAAAATTGAAGACTGAAGGCCTCTAAGTCTTTGAGCTTTTGTACGGCCAGTACACACATGCTTAAAGCAATGAAGAGTTCAACAATCCGGATGACAGAGAATTCCGACATCGCCCATGCAGCCGACAAAGCCATTAAAAATGTAGTCGCAAAAATAGCTATAATCGGTTTGTAGGTTGTACCTTCTTCAATTTTTCCAAAGTGTTTCTTAAGGTCATCATACCCGCCGATACGCTCATCGTTTATGAAGGTTTGAGGTGTGGTTTTTACATCATGTTTTTCTTTGAATGCATCCGTCTCTTCACGGCTGGTTAAATGATGATCTTCAACTTCATAACCTTTTGATTTTAGTAGATCGACCGTTTTTAAGCCGTATGGGCAAATATGCTGGTCCATGACCATACGATATACGATTGCTGTTTTTGTATTAGAGGGCATTTCCGTCTACCTTTCCTTCGAATTCTGGTAATGGGCGTTTGGTTTTTTCTTCTTCGCTCGTTACAGGGCCGTTGGCTTTAATGTCGTTAATAAGCCAAGCCATTTCCTTAATTTCTTTGCGTTGGGCTTTAATAATATTATCGGCCAATTCACGAACGCGGACATCCTCTATACCTGCGCGATCGCTGGTCATGATTGCTATAGAGTGGTGGGGGATCATTGCGCTCATGTAGGAGGTGTCATCGATTGTGGTTTGGCTTCTCACTAGGAAAAGGCCAAGTGCAAATACAATGAAACTCCCCAAGTATATAGCGACGTTTACGTTTTTCTTTTTATACATCCCCAGCATGAAGCTAAGCATAATTACAGCCATGGTAGCGCCCATGACAAAGGCCATGTAGAAGCGTGTTTCGCTCCAGAAGGCGTGTTCAATAATCAAGTATGAATTCAGATACATGAGCCCAAGCATAACCACAGTTGATGTGGCAATCATGGCGAAAAATCGAGAGTACTTCATCTTATCTTCCTTTCTTTTGTACATATAACTCAACGTATTAGCTGGTTTAAGGTTCCGTTTTTGTTATTGCTGCAGTTTTGTCGCTTGTCCATCCTCCTCCCATTGCCTTGAAGAGGTCGATACTTGAAGAGAGCGTTTCAAATCTTGCTTGCGTATGTCTATCCTTTGCTTGCAGCATAGTTTGTTGCGCGCTGATAACGCTCTGAAAATTCACAGCACTTAAACGATATTGCTTTTTGGCTATGTCATAAGCTTCTTCAGATTGAATGACGGCTTTTTTAAGCGCGGTTTCGCGTTTATTTGATGTTTTGGTTTTTGCTAGTGCGTCTTCGGCTTCTTTAAATGATAGCAAAATTGCTTTCTTGTAGTATTCAACGAGTTCGGCTTGTTTGCCTTCCGCGCGTCTTAAGTTTCCCTCAAGGCGGCCACCTTGAAAAATGGGTGCCGATACGGATGAGAATAACGCCAAAGCAGATGCTGAAGGGTTAGCTGCTAACAACAGATTGGTCCCTAAGTTGATCGAAGGAAAATATGCGGCCTTTGCTGCGCCTATATTGGCGTTTGCTTCTATCAAGTTAGCCTCTGCAAACTTAATGTCTGGTCGGCGCTCAAGCAGTGCTGAAGGCTGCAGGGGTATCAATTTCGGAGGTTTAATGTTTTTTAGACTTCGGCTTGATATGTCGAGCGTTTGCGGTGGCTGTCCCAGAACTACCGCAAGGGCGTTTTCTGCCAGAGCCAGCTTTTGTTCTATAGCTGCTAATTCTGCTTTCGCATTGGATAATACGGTTTCTTGCTGCGCTACATCCAGAGCTGTCACCGAACCATTTTGAAAACGGGCTTCTACAACTTCCAATAACTCACTGATGCTTTGCACGTTTTCTTTTGCGATGCGATAACGCTCTTGAAGGTTGATGACACTGAAGTATCCTTGTGCCACATCGCCCATAACGATCAGTGCCAAGGCCTCATGTGCATATTGTGAGCTAAGCAGGCTAGCTTTTTCTGCTTCGACCCGGGCGGTGTTAGCCCCGAACAAATCCAGTTCATAAGATATTCCCGCATTTGCAGTAAAGTCAGGTACACCGTTATTGCGCCTGTCCGTAATATTGAATGCCTGCAAAGGGCCATTCATAGCCTGTAGCGTAACGTTTGCAGAAGGTAGAAGAGATGCGCCGGCTATTTGCAATTCGCCGCGAGCCTGCTCTATTCGATGCAACGAGGCCTGTAAATCATTGTTATTATCCAAAGCTTGTTGCATAAGAACATTGAGTTCATTGCTGCCGAAGCTTTTCCACCAATCATAAGCAATCTCAGTGTTTGCAGAGGTTTCTCCCGCTTTCCATGCAGGTGTTTCAATATCCGGTCTCTGATAGTCCGGGGTCGTTGAACATCCTGCTAGCAGGAGAAAACTCAAAATCGTGAGATGAATGTATTTATTCCTTCGGGGTGTCATCAACAGAGCCTTTTTCACTTTGTTCTAATGAACCGCTGACAAGCTTGTCACATAGTCCTGTTGGAAGCTTGATCCATTCATTTGGATCTCCGTCAACTTTGGCACGTCCAGAGCAACTGTGTTTGTTGGCTTTGCTCGCACAGTCATTCTTTCCGGCTTTTACTACGCCGTAACATTTTTCTTTGTTGTCACCTTTTTTTGGTTCCAAATGTGCGAGAGCTCCTGTCGCGGACAAGCTGAGGATGGCTGCCGAAACTGCAGCCGCTAAGGCTACTTTCTTAGTTTTGTTGTGCATGAGTATTTCCTTTCGTTTGGTTAGGTAGTTGTAGTCTCCATTGCATGTACACAGCGTATAAAACGGGTATGAGGATAAGCGTTAGGATCATGGTGCTAACCATGCCGCCGACCATCGGCAGAGCGATACGCCGCATGACATCTGATCCCGGGCCCATGGTTAGAAAAATAGGGATTAGCCCAAGGATGATTGTACTCACCGTCATTAGTTTGGGGCGCAAACGCTGAATGGCTCCGTGCCGGACATTTTCAAGTAAATCTTCAAAGGTACGAGCAGGGTGCTCCCGCATTTGTTGGTCGAGATAAATCAACATGATTATGGCTGTTTCTACGGCTATACCTGCTAATGCGATGAAGCCAACGGCAACTGCTACAGAAAGGTTGTATCCGGCTAACCATGTCCACCATACGCCGCCAATAACGCCGAAGGGCACAGATAACATGATTAAAAGCGTTCGGTCCCATGTTCCAAAATGCAAGTAGAGTAAAGTCAGGATAATAAGCAAGGTGGCGGGTATTGCCATTTTTAGGCGCTCGTTGGCTTCCTGCATTTGTTCAAATTGACCGGAAAGTTTCAGCGAGTATCCTTGCGGTAAATCATATGTTCTCAAAGCGTCTTGCAAGTCAGAGATGTAAGAGCCTATATCCCGTCCTTCAATATCGACAAAAACCCAGCCATTCAATCTAGCGTCTTCTGACTTGATCATTGACGGGCCTTCAGCGATGCGAATGTCGGCCAAATCTGCGAGAGGTATGTGCGTGCCTTGCGGAGAAGGTATTAAGATATTGTCCAGCTCTGACACATGCTCACGGAATGGGCGGTCATATCGAAGCATCACAGGGTATCGTTCTCGCCCTTCTACTGCCTCATCGAGTTGCATACCCCCGAGGGCTGTTTGTATGACGCGCTGTACAGTTCCTAAAGAGATGCCGTATCGTGCTATTTCTCTGCGGTCGGGTTCAATCTCTATATATTTACCGCCCACTACACGGTCAGCAATAGCGCTGCGTGTTCCTGGGACATCGCGTGCTATGATTTCAATTTCTTTTGCAATTTTATCAATGGTTGTAAGGTCTGAGCCTGCAACCTTGATGCCGATAGGCGTGCGAATACCCGTTGTTAGCATGTCCAGTCTAATTTTGATTGGGTAGCCCCAACTATCCATCATGCCCGGCAAGCCAACGCGTTTGTTTAAATCATCAATGAGTTTTTTCGGGGTCATCCCGGGTCGCCATTCGGAGCGTGGTTTTAGTTCTATCCATGTTTCAATCATGGCAAGAGGGGCTGGGTCGGTTGCAGTATCGGCACGGCCAGCCTTTCCAAAAGCAAACTCGACTTCTGGTACGGTCATTATCTGCCGATTAGTCACTTGGAGTATTTCTCGCGCTTTGGTCACTGAAACACCGGGCAGTGTCATGGGCATATACAACAGCCCGCCTTCGTAGAGCGGCGGCATAAATTCACTGCCTAGTTTTGACGCTGGGATAGCTGTGCTCAATAGAGCTGCGAGCGCTAAAACGATAGTCGTTTTCCTCCATTTTAAAGCCAAGTTTAAAAACGGCTGATAGAGAGCAATGAAAAAGCGGTTGATCGGGTTTTTATCTTCCCGTCTGATCCTTCCGCGTATCAGCCACAACATCAGTACAGGCACAATGGTTACAGACAATAATGCTGCGGCGGCCATTGCATAGGTTTTTGTAAAAGCGAGCGGCGTAAACATTTTTGCGGATTGGCCAGTTAAAGCGAAGACCGGAAAGAATGAGACTGTGATAATCAGTAATGAAAAGAAGAGTCCTGGCCCGACTTCTTTAGCTGCCAAAATAAGAGCTTGTTGTTTTTCTTCTTTGCTTGCGCCTTCCGGCATGTTTGCTAGTTTTCTATGCGCGTTTTCAACCATGACGATGGATGCATCAACCATTGCGCCAATAGCGATGGCGATCCCGCCTAATGACATGATATTGGCGGTTATGCCTTGAGCGTTCATTACGATGAAGGCTGCGAGAATTCCCAAAGGGATTGTGATGATTGCGACAAAGGCGCTTCGTGCATGGAGGAGAAACAAGAAGGTTATCAATGCAACCATGATGCTTTCTTCGATCAGCTTATCCTTAAGATAGTCTACAGAGCCTTCAATGAGTTTGCTGCGGTCATAGACTGTTTTCACCTCAACACCGTCCGGCAAGCCCTGTTTTATGGTTTCAAGACGTTCTTTAACACTGTGTATGACATCTAAGGCATTTGCTCCTGGGCGCATGACCACAATGCCGCCCACAGCTTCGCCAACGCCATTTAATTCAGTAACGCCGCGTCTTATAGCGGGGCCTTCAACAACCCTTGCTACATCTCCGATTGTAATAGGTGTCCCGTCTTTGCTTTTCAAAACGGCCTGTTGCAAGTCTTCGACTTTGTTGATGTAGCCGAATGAACGAATGAGGTATTCCGTTTCGGCCATTTCTAAGGTGCGTCCTCCTGTTTCCTGATTGGAGGAACGCACGGCATCGATGACCATTTGCAGTGGAACGTCAAATGCACGAAGTTTGTTCGGGTCGACTAAGACCTGATATTCTTTAACAAAACCGCCAACACTCGCTACTTCGGCAACACCGTCTATTGTTGCGAGTTCATAGCGAACAAACCAATCTTGAAGGCTTCTTAATTCCGAAAGGTCATGTTGTCCTGTACGGTCGAAAAGCGCGTATTGAAATACCCAGCCCACACCTGTGGCATCGGGCCCTAACTGGGGATCGGCGCCAGCAGGTAGCTCGCTCCTGACTTGTGATAAAGACTCTAGTACACGGCTTCGGGCCCAATACATGTCAACGCTATCTTCGAACACAATATAGACGAATGATGTGCCAAACATGGAAAAGCCTCGGACAACCTTTGTTTTGGGTAATCCCAGCATTTGAGTGGAAAGCGGAAAGGTAACCTGATCTTCTATCACTTGGGGAGCTTGTCCCGGGAATTCGGTCCGAATGATAACCTGTGTGTCGGATAGGTCAGGGATAGCGTCCAAAGGTATTTTTGTTATGGAAGCCAGGCCTGCAGCCAATAACACCAAAGCTCCAAGCATCATGAAAAAGCGATTGCTGACTGACCAATCTATGATTTTGGCCGCAAAGCTTTTTGAAGGATCATGTATAGGGTTAGTGGACATGAGCGTTCCCTTCATCTTCTGCTGGTTGCTCTGTCATACCACCATGATCGTGTCCCATTGCAGCCATGCCGCCTTTGAGGTTACTTTCGGCATCAAGCATGAATTGACCTGATGTTACGATGAGTTGCCCATGTGATAGGCCGTTAGTGATTTCTGTGAGGCCGTTTGCAGTTATTCCGGTTTCCACCATGACAGGTTTGAAATAACCATCTTCTACGTTTTCGATGACGTAAGCGCCCATGCTTCCGTAAAGAACAGATTCAGCAGGCACGGCTAGACGTGACTCTGCGTTTGCGCTGAAGTTTACATCCACATAGGTGTCAGGTTTTAGTTCTCCGTCTTGATTTGCGAGTATCAAGCGCACCATTACGGTTCTGCTGTCCGGATTGTTGACAGGGTGTATAAAATCAACAGTGCTTTCGTAGGACTTTCCTGTTTCAGGTATCGTCACTTTAGCTGCAGTTCCTGTTTCTAAAAATTGAGAATCACGCAATGGTAAATCGACGTTGACCCATACTTCTGAGAAGTCTTGAAGCATCATCACATTTGCACCTTCGTTGACGTGCGATCCCTTTCGGACGCTTAACTCGGTTACTGTGCCGTCCATAGGGGCGTAAAAAGGTGTCTTTTCAAGGAACTGTTTTTGTTCTTTCAATTCTGCGATTGATTTGTCATCCATGCCAAAAAGACGCAGCCGCTGTTCCGCATTACCTACGCGCGAGCCGATAAGATAGTCGGATTGTGCTGTCATAAGGTCCGGGCTGTAAAAGGTGAACAGCAGATCGCCTTTTTTAACTGTGTCGCCAACAGCATCTGTTTCCAGATCGACAACCCATCCTTTGGTGCGAACATCTATGGCGTGCTCTAGTCTTGTGCTGGGTTGGATTTTTCCAAAGCCCCTTATGTTTTTACCGAATTCTTGGTGGCTAACTTCTGCAGTTTTAACGCCAAGAACGTGAACGTATGACGGGTCAATCTGGAACGCCCCTTCGGGTGCAGTTTCATCGCCGCTGTGTTGGGTGGCGTTCGGTTCCTCTGCTATCTTGGGGACCAATGACATGCCGCAAATAGGGCAAGTGTCGCCTTCCTCACCGCTAATATGTGGATGCATCGGGCATATGTATACGTCCTGTGCAGCCATTACAGGCATAGAAAAAGTCAAAAGTACAAAAACAAATAATAAGACACGCATGATGAAACTCCTTTCTTAAAGGCGTGAAAACCGTGAAGAAAAGAGCGTGTTTAGATGCGGAAACGTTGTGTTGTGAGGATTAGGGACGGCCTTACATAAGGCTCGGCTGTCCTTTCGGGAGGACCACGAATACCGTGAATGTTATTAGAGGCTGTACTCCAGCCTGCAGTAAGGTCGGCGTAGGCGTAATCAACACTGTCTATAGTTAAATCGGGTTGTATGTCGTTGGCTGTGTCGTTCTGGAACAGATCAACGCCCATACAGTCTAGGGACAGCATTATACCCTTATTGTCGCCTGTTTTATGGCATGGTTCACCTTGGGCGGCTTGAGCTGATTGCATAGGGCAAAATGACATTGCACACACCAAAACAGGTGTGAGCATTAAAAGCGTCATTAAGCTAAGCAATGTTTTTCTCATATTCCCCATATTATACTATTCGTATTCAAAAATCTTAAAGTTTCACAAAATTTTTATTTTGATTGTATTGTTGTTTGTAAGTCATTGGTTATTCTGGTGAAATGTCAATTTCAGGGTCGTCATGTTGGTTGTCCTGTGTTTCATTCGGTGCGTTTTCATCATTGAATGAGGAGGATAAGTTGCTTTGTCGTGGCTTGTGTTCTGGTGGTATGTCCTGTTGTGCCTTGTTTGCTCGTTCTGCCCGTAATTCTGAATGCTCCTCATTTGTCATTGTTGGTGGTTTTTCAGTTTCAGGTTTATGGGACGTCTTAAATTTTGATCGTAAGGATTCTCCTTGCTCGTCTTCACGTAAGCGGCTGCGGACATCTTCCAAATCCTTGAAAGCAACTTTGCCATTCTTGGGTTGTTCAATGCTGCGTTCTTTAGGTTTAAACTTTGCTGGTATTTTTTGACGAGCAGCGGT
>CAYGQG010000048.1:0-13120 GCA_964351955.1 uncultured Micavibrio sp.
GTAGTATATAAGTGTGACAACAGGCGTAAAGCCGATTGCGCATAACGCCGCGAGGGATGAATAGCGGCTAAAGCCCGCCACAATCCCCCATGTCACCGCGGCGATGAAACCTGCCCATGGCACAGCGGCAAATAACACACCGAATGTGGTCGCCACACCTTTCCCGCCGTTGAATTTCAGCCAAATTGGGAAGCAATGACCGATAATTGCTCCTAAGCCAGTTATGAGGCCGAACCATACGTATTCGTCTTCGCAGAGAAAATAATTATTTTGGTCATCAATACACGCAAAAGATTTAACACCTACGAAAAGTATAGGTACTATAGCTTTAAATAAATCCATCAATAAGGTTGAAGCTGCAAGGCTTTTGCTACCAGTCCTAAGAGCGTTGGTTGCGCCGATGTTTCCAGAACCTATATTTCGAATATCTCCATAGCCAAAAAGTTTAGCTAAGATTAGACCTGAAGGTATTGAGCCGAACAAATAGCCGAGAATAAAGTTGCCGTAAGGATTCCACATTAAAAAGGTTAGCAGTACGTCAATGAAGTCTGGCATCAATCCCCCACCAGCATATCGAGCACGGCCATGCGGGTCGGGATGCCGTTGGCGACTTGCTTGTGGATCAGGCTGCGGGTCGGGTCTTCGGTCAGCGCGTCTTCCATCTGCACGCCGCGCACGAGTGGGCCGGGGTCCATTACAACCGCTTTGGGTGCATGATGATCAAGCATGTCCAGCGTCAAACCATAGCGGTTGAAATATTCCGCATCGGTGGAAATCAGCGCGGTATCCATCCGTTCTTTTTGTAGGCGAAGCGTCATGACGACATCCGCGCCGTTAATCCCTTCGGCTAAATCTTCATAGGCTTCGATCTCTTCAAACGGAAGTTTTTTAGGCATAAGCACCGCTGGCGCAACGACGCGCACATTCGCGCCGACCTTGTGTAGTAATTGCATGTTGGAACTCGCTACGCGGCTATGCGCAATGTCGCCGATGATCGTAACGTTTAATCCTTCGAGTTTGCCGAAATGCTGCTTCATTGTCAGCGCATCAAGCAATGCCTGCGTCGGGTGTTCGCGCCAGCTGTCGCCACCATTAATCACGCTGCACCCCGAACGGGCGGCAACGAATTTCGGAGCGCCGTAATCGGCATGACGAATAACAATCGCATCGGGCTTCATGGAAGAGAGCGTATCGATCGTGTCGGTGAAGTTCTCGCCTTTAGCCAGAGAGCTGCTCTCCGGGTTCCAGTTCACAACATCTGCGCCGAGACGTTTCGCCGCAATTTCAAACGAGGTCAGCGTGCGGGTCGAATGTTCGAAGAACAAATGCATAATGAGCTTCGCGCCAAGCTTGCCATGATCCCACTTACCTTCTTGCAGCGCGCGATGATAATACGTGGCGCGATCGAGGTAGTGTTCAATATCGTCTTTGGAAAGTTCGTCAATCCCGAGCAGGTGCTTCATCGATAATTCCTTTTATTTTTAGGTCTGCGACATCTTCGTCACTGAAATCAAGCCAATTTTTAAGAATGTCAGTTGTGTGTTGTCCGCATAATGGCGGTGCAAGATCATATGAGGCAGGGGTTTCCGACATTTTAATCGGGCTGCCGACAAGGTGGATAGGATCATCCGACAACGGGTGCTCCATTTCGATTTTCATTTCACGCACTTTTGTTTGTTCCATCGAAAAAGCTTTATCCATAGTGTTTACTGGGCCGCACGGCACATTGATCTCATAAAGGGAATCGACCCAGTACAAAATCGGTTGCTGTGCAATCGCATCCTTGATCATCGGGATAAGCGTATCGCGGTTTTCAACACGCTTCGCATTGGTTTGGAAGCGCGGGTCTTTTGTCCATTCGTTCTGACCTATGAAGTTCGCGAACCGCGCAAATTGCGTATCGTTGCCGATGGCCAGAATGACATAGCCGTCACTGGCCTCGAAGGCTTGGTAAGGGACGATGGTGGCGTGGGCGTTACCTTGCCGCGCGGCGGGTTTGCCCGTGGTTAAATAATATTGCGCGATATTGGTTAGGCTGGCGAGTGTGCAATCGGTTAGGGCAAGGTCGATATGTTGTCCTACGCCGTGAACATTGCGGTAATTCAGCGCAGCCAGAATGCCAACGGCGGCATTCAGGCCAGTAATAACATCACTTAGGGCGACACCGACTTTCATCGGCGGCCCGTCTGGCTCCCCCGTGCAGGCCATCAAACCTGTCATCGCTTGCGCCAGAAAATCATAACCCGGTTCGGTCGCTAACGGTCCGTCTTGGCCGAAGCCTGAGATCGAACAATAGATAAGCTGTGGGAAATCTTTCTTGAGGTCTTCATAGCCAAGTCCATATTTATGCAATCCTCCGACCTTGAAGTTCTCGATCAGAACATCGCTCTTGGCCAGAAGATCGCGAATAATATTCTGTCCCTCAGGGGTAGCGATATCGATGGCGATGGATTTTTTATTGCGGTTGCAGGACAGGTAATACGCGCTTTCGGATGTGTTGTTACCGTCTTTGTCTTTTACAAATGGCGGTCCCCATCCGCGGGTATCGTCGCCGTTTCCCGGGCGCTCGACCTTGACAATCTCTGCGCCGAGATCGCCCAAAAGCTGTGTACATGAAGGCCCCGCGAGTACACGCGAAAGATCGAGGACACGAATATTAGCTAATGATTTCTGCATCAAAAGGAAAGATGCGGCAGACCCCAGAATTTTGCAACCCCGATAATGATCAATCCGGCAATGAAGCCCGGTCCGGCGGGCAGGGAAAATGTCGAAAGCTTGGGGAATGTGCCTGTTTTAATTCTGCCGTGAAGGATAAGAGCTATGCCGTGCACAAGGCCGCATAAAGCCCCCGCCACGATAGCGAGCATAATGTCATGCATGCCAAGCCATAACCCGCCGGCGGCCATAAGCTTCACATCACCAAGTCCCAGCGTATCGGCTTTGTAAAAGGCATTGCCCGCCATACGAACAAGATAAAGCGTTGCCCCGCCGATAAATGCGCCGAGTGCCAGATCGAGACTGTCGCCGTAATAAAATAACGCGCTGATGTGAAACAACGCGCCGAGCATGGCAAAGCATAAAACCAGAATGTTCGGTAATAATAAGGTACGCAAATCGATCACAACCAGTGCGATCAATGCGGCAAAAGCCAGCGGCAGACAAAGTATGGAAACAATATAGAGCATGAATGGTTTACGTCTTTTGTTTGAAAATACCACTCGCGGCAGAGTTTGCCTATAGCGGACTTAACGGGAAAGCTGTGTGTATCGTGTGCCGCGCCCCTATGCGCGCGAAGTATTTTGTCTTAGTCTAAAGCAACGTTAAGTGCAGAATGAACGAAGTCCTGCCTGTTTTTTTAATAAAAGTTTTTATGGGTTATCCGCATCTATGTCGGAAAATAAAAAGATACTCGTTGTAGAAGATAACAATTTTGTCCGTATGCAAATCGTCAAATTTTTGAGCGAGGAAGGCTACGGCGTTGTCGAATCAACGGACGGCCAAGACGCGTTGGAGAAAATGAATGGCGATGTTGCGATAGCGATCGTCGATGTGCGCATGGAGCCTATTGATGGTTTTGAATTTGTACGGACATTGCGCGCAAAGGATGATGATACACCCGTTATGCTTGTTACAGGGGATCAAAATCCGGATTTGTTATCCGAGGCAAACAAGCTGAATATTTCGGCGGTCTTGATGAAACCTGTTGAGCGCGATAGACTTGTAAAAACTGTTTCACGGACCTTGCAATCCCTGTCTCGGGGGTCAACTTCATGATTAAAAAACTTATAGATATGCATATTGCTAAAACGTCACGCCTTTCCAGCGTTGTCGGTGTTTTGGGCTGTTTGCTTCTTGTTGGTTCGTGCGCTGATGTTGATGTGCCGGGCGCACGTAATCTTAGAATTGCCGCGCCAAGTGTGGCGCAAGAAAAGCCGGAGGCTATTAACGAAAAACCTGACAGTGTTTTGTATCTTCCGTTAGGGAGCGATGTTTTGGTTCCCGAGGTTTCTTCGGGGGCGGCGTTGCCGACCGATCAAGTTGGTCCTTTCGAACTGCGTTCCGAAACGCTGGCTGGTGCATTGCAGCTTATACTTGCGGATTACCAAATTCCTTTGGCGTTCGAAACCGAAGAGGGGTTAACCAGAACAATTACCGTCGCGAATTTGCGCGGTTCCCTCGGCTGTGTGGTTGAGCGCGTTTGTGGCTTGGCGGATTTGTATTGCTCGTTTGAGGATGGGTTGCTGCTGGTCAAAGAACTGCAAACATTTACGGTAACTGTCCCGCCTGTCGGGGATGAAAGTTTCATCACATCGCTGGCGCAGGGGATTGAGGCGATCACGGGCGAAACACCGATCACCGAAACCGCGACGCGCACGATTATTTATGAGGCGACAAACAGAACAGCGCGTTTGGCGGAGCGATATTTCCAGCGCGTGCGTGCGAATACCGCATTGATTGTTTTTGAAATTTATATTTGGGAAGTAAGTCTCGACAGCGAAAATGCTACGGGGATTGATTGGCGACAGATTGATGTCTTCGGCAAATTTGCAACCGGTATCGATATACCGGGTGGTGTTGGTGCGGGCTTTACGCCGATCAGTATTGGTCTGCCGAGCGTGACGGGGTCACCGTCATTTGATGGGAACGATGTTCTCGAATTTATCTCCGGCTATGGCGCGGTGAAAACAATTTCCCAGCCGCAAATCACTGTTCTTTCCGGCGCGGAGGCAACGTTGCGCGCTGCTGACACGCAAAATTTTGTCTCGTCTTTAAGTCGTTCTGTTGATGATGGTGAGGTCACCGTTTCGACGGAAACGGATTCTGTAGACACGGGTTTTACGCTGACCATTTCAAGCGTGTGGGATAACGCAACGATTTACGGCGACATCGAAATTGATCTGCAGGAATTCCAAGGCTTCTCGAATTTCGATGCTGACGGTACAACCTTGCAATTGCCGAACACGACCGAGCGCGAATTAACAACGGCGGTAAGAATACGCCCCGGTGACTCTTTGTTGATCGCTGGTCTGGTGCGTGAGAGTGATCAGTTCGATACATCAGGTCCCGGTTTTAACCGCCCCTTGTTCCCGACATCCCGTTCCGCTGTGACGAACAACACGGAGTTGGTGTTCCTGTTAAAGCCACGTGTGATCGTTTACACGTCGGAGGGCAGCAATCAAGGATTTGCGCAGCGTACGGTTATTCGTGATCCTGCGAGTATTCAGGCACCGGGTGATATCGGTGCGCCTGTTGTTTTCCCGACTTCGGCCATTCCGGCAGATATATTGAACCCCTCCGGTGGGTAAATATCAGAGCCGTTAAATAACGCTTCCAAAAATATGTATTTTCATGATGTCACGATTCGTTTTTGTGGTATGCTATAATACATGTTGGTGTATTTTTTAAGGTAGACTGGCGTGCCCTCTTATCTGAATTATTTCAAAGTCATGCATTCGCATTTTCGAGTTTTTACACTGTTATTGTTTATTGGTTTGATCGTTCCTTTCGGCGCGATGGCGCAGTATGCGGGTTTTGAAGACCCTGGTGCGGCTGTGTCTGGTGGTGGAAGCGGCGGCCTTGTTCCCGTAAGCCCCTCTGTTGATGGGGGTGCTATTCCTATCGGCGCAACGGCGCAAGTCGTGGTCCTGTTCCGCAACGAAGGCGGACAACCGGTGCAGACGGGTACTATACGTCTCTATCCTTCATCAACGGTGACGGCTGAGGTTTCCTTGAACCAATGTAAAGACGAACCGCTTCCGTCCGGTGCGGAATGTGCGATGGCACTGTCGGTCAAAGGGTTGCAGGCCGGGCCATGGCGTTTGGAGATGTTGATGGCGCATAGCGGGCGCACGCGTCTGGTTACAGCAACGGTGTCCGGTAATGTTGAAACAACCGAAGGTTCGGGTGACCGTTTAACAAGTGACGTTGAAACAATCCCTGATGAGGTTGATTTTGAATCTCTGGATGCGGCACAGACATTGATTGAGCCTGTTGTTTTGCGAAACATCACATCCAATCCTATCGATATTACCGATATATATATTGATGCCAGCGAGCAGTCCGGCTATTCCCTGAAAACCGATTGTGAAAGCTTGGCCGCGGGACAGTCCTGTATTGCTGTGGTTACATGGTCGCCGAAATTACGTGGACGTTCATCCGGCGTTTTGGTTGTGAAGCACACAGGTCCGGCGGCGCTATCCAGTGTACTTTTAAAAGGCGAGTTTGAGCCTGATGAAACAAACGAAGCGCAGATTTTTCCTGACGCTGTGCCCGGTAAGGGCTTGCTGGTCTCTTCTTTCGAGGAGGTTGAATTCGGTAACGATATTCAAACGGCCTCGAGTATAACCGTGTCATTGGTCAATGTCGGCGATGCGGAAATCATTTTGCAGGATATTCGTATTTCCGGCTCGGATAACGGTGTTGGTTTTAAAGAAAACGGATGCTTGCCCGGTACGGTTCTTGAACCTGTCGAAGCTTGTCCTTTAACGGTGACATGGTCGCCGACGCGTGTGGGCGAAATTCTGGATGATATTCAGGTCCTTCATAATGGTGCGCGCGGTGTATTGGTGCTGCCCGTACGCGGATCGGCTATCGCGACAGTCAGTCAGGATCAAAAAGCGATTGTTCTGAGCGACAGCAATGCCGTAAACGTTTCTGCATCATCACTGGACTTGCCTGATCGCTCCCAAAGTGTTGAGGATGCGGGTGTCCCGCCTTCGCAGCAACAAGCAGCTACACAAAATCGTGAACGCGTGGCAACGACATCAAGTTATGGTCTGCCGACAGTTGGAAATATCAATGGCGTGTTGGATGGTTACAAAATCACATCGTTCTCCCCGACACGGGCAATCATCAACGGTCCCGGCGGAAGCCGTCTGGTCTTTGATAACGAGGAGATTGTCCTCGGCGGAGTGCAATGGACTGTTTTGATACAGAAAAACGGTATCGAGTTTATGCACCAAGGGCAGCGCGTGCTGCTGCTATTCGACAGATCTTTATCATCTATTAACCGCGTTAATGCATCATCAAATGATAGCAATGATAGTAACGGATCAAGCGGCAATGCTACAGATAGCGGCGATACCGGAATTTAAATGTTCTGCGCCCCCTCTTTTGGGAAGTTGAAAAAATGAGCGATGAAATCACACAGGATGGGCCCGACGGACCGCAAAACGCGGTACAGCCGGAAGCGCAGAAACAAGAAAAAGTAAAAACCCGTAACCGAAACACCGAGGGGCGCGAGCGCTATCTCGATATGGTTCAGCGCGAACGTAATCTCTTGCTGGATCAGGGGATTGCACGTTCAACAGAACAGCTTTTGGATATGGCTGGTGCCGCCGCACCGGCGGAGGAAGAAGAGGGCGTAAAGGACCGTGCGACGGGAGACCAGCTACGCGCCATTTTACCAGTGCAATCATGGCTACCCTTAAGTATTCACCTGATCGGCTTGCGCGACGGGACTATGCGCGTTGCACCGCTGCATGAACTGAATGATAGACAGGTAGATGCCTTGATCTCTACAGCTCGCCGAAGCGGTTTTCATGTCGAGCGTATCGAGGTCGAAGTCTGGGACCGTAAAGAACTGATTGATACGCTGCGTTCGGTGCATGATCTGTCTGCTGATCGTTGCGAGAAAACATTGGCCCAGTGGTTGACTGATCCCGATAACGGTTTGCTGCTTAACCAGTTTCAGCGCGATATGATGGCCGAAGCCTTGCAAATGCGCGCGTCCGATATTCACATTGTTCAAGATAACAACCCCGATGCGCCGAACTGGATTCAGTACCGTATTGATGGCGACATGATACCTATGCATTTGCTGCCTGCGGATGCGATGGCGCGTTTGACGACCTTGCTCAAACGGGATGCCGGTTTGAACTTCGGTGACAGAACAACTCCCAAAGATGGGCGTTTCGGCTTTATATGGCAGGGGCGTTCGATTGATGTGCGTGTTGCTGCCGGACCGCAAGCGCAGGATGGCGAGAAATTGACACTTCGTCTTCTCGATCGTGCAGCGTTGAAAGGTTTTGATGAATTGTTCAGCCGTCACGAAGATGTGGGCGATCATTTAGCCAGACTGCTTTCTCCCGACATTAAAGGGGGTGGCGGGATGATCATGCTTTCCGGTCCTACGGGTTCCGGTAAGACAACGACGCTGTATGCCTGTGTGCAGCAAATCGACCGTCGCCGCCGTCATGTTCTGACGATTGAAGACCCGATTGAATACGAATTGCGCTACGCAACCCAGTGGCAGGTCCGACCCGGAATGCCAGGCGGTTCATTCGCGGATCTTATCCGTGCCTCTATGCGTCACGATCCTGACTATATTATCATCGGGGAGATGCGAGATGCCGATACGGTTGAAACGGCTCTGAAGGCTGCAGAATCCGGTCACACCGTGATTTCAACAATTCACGCCGATACGGCGTTGCAAACATTCGAGCGATTGCGCTCTCTCATGCCGACAGAGCGTGAAAGATCATCGACATATACATTGGCGCAACAGGTGCGCTGTATCCTGAACCAGCGCCTTGTAAGAACGTTATGTCAGGGCTGCGCGCATAAGGATGAAATAGGCAATGTCCTGCGCGAAGATGAAATGCAAATGCTGGGCATCGAAAACAAAGAAACCAAAGTTCGCCGTCACAATTCCTCGGGCTGCGATTTATGCAACCGTACGGGTATCTCGGGTCGAACGTTGTTGCTGGACGCTTTGTTGATTACGCTCGGTCCGTCGCAAAGAAACGAAATCTACGAGGCGCTGATCGGCAACGTGAACAACATCATGAAAGAAGAGGGCGTTATTGTGCATACTCGTCGCGAGGGTTTGGTCGATCTGGTCACCTCCGGTCATGTCGATCCGAAAGCTGCCACGTCTTATATCGAGCAATAGTCGCCATATTTTTTCATAACGTGTTAATTTTTAGGTAGCCTTTTTCGGCTATAATTGTTGTGTAGAGAGGCTTTGGGCATAGTCTTTCATTTCTCTAAGGTCCTTTCTACGGGGCGCATTCATAAGAGTTTTAATAAGACGATAGGGTTGGTTGCGATGCAGCAATGGGTTGCAGAAATAGCATATGACACACCTTCGGGGCCGAAAAAGGCAACGGAGACGTTTTACCTGCCTTCTATCGAAGATGTTCGCCACAGTGTTGCTAAAAAAGGCGGCTTTGTTCTGAATATACGTCCGCATGGACGCTCTCCATTGGAAAGACTGCTTGCGCGCTCGACCTGGTGGCAGGTCCAGCTACTGCGCGGTATCCAGTTCCGATCGACCGCCACTTCCCCGGGTGTTGCCTTGTGGAAAATCATACAAGCCGAAACCAACCCTCGAAGACAGAACATTCTTGCCCCCGCACGCGAGGCTTTGTCACGTGGTTTGGGTGTTATTGATGCTCTCAAAGCGCTGAACATTTTCGATCACGGTACATTGGCTATTCTGGCTGGTTCTGAACGTGCCAACCGCCTCGTCGAAGGTATTCCGCATGCTATTCATTCAATCACCCAGAAACGCAAAAACGCCCGCGCGATAATGGGAACAATGGGCTGGCTGGCCTTTGATGTGTTCTCGATCGTTTCGTCGCTATGGGCCGGTAAGGATTTGGTGCTGAAATGGTTTCGGGAAAACCCGCCAACCGACCCTGATGAGCTTGAAAAGTTTACGCTCGTTGTTGGCCGTCTCGAATTGTTGTGGGACAGTTTGATTTATTCCTCAACCGCATTGGGCGTGTTCATGGCATGGTGCGTATTCTCGTATTGGATTAATCGCGGAAGAAAAGATTGGCCCACCGCCCGTATCGTACGCAAAATTCCGCTTATTGGTGGTTATCTGCGCGATCTGGCCTTTGCGGATTCCATGTCTGCGGCTGCCCGAATGCTGCGTGGGCTTGTGCCGATTAATGATACTTTGGAGCAATCCTCCGAAGCTTCCTCCGCGCCTGATGTGGCGCAGTACTGGGATAATTCACTGGCTGATCTTAGTCGCGGGGTTTCACTTGGTTCTGCGCTTGACCGTTCACCCCTGATTAAGAGTGAGCGTTTGGAGCTCGCAGCCTTGTCCGATCTTGAACAAGTTGCTACAGTAATGGAGTCTATCGCCGAAATGCGTTCGCAAGCGGCAAAGACAAAGCACTCGATGATCGTGTGGCTCGCCTTTGCAATTACTGGCTTATTCTTGGCTGTTGCCTTCGGTAGTGCGATTTATGCGTTGACTGTTATGAACGTGAGTATGGATTCTATGATGGGCGGCCTGATGCAGGGCGCGATTTAATGAAGCAGCAAGCTTACATCATCAAGGTTAGGGGAGAGCGTATTGGCTCTAATTTCTAAAGATAAAGGCCTTCCTGGCAAACAAGCGCAGGAAAACGTGTCCGGTTTATCCCGGCCCGGCCCCGGTGTTAGTGATTATCTGGCAGGGGAAGCCAACGCCTATGTCGGCAATCTAAAAGCACACCTTCCGCAAGAACTTGTAGGCGGTGTTATTCCCCATCTGCCGGGTACCGAGGATGAAGCTGTATGGAATGCCGCTTCTCAGGCATGTGCCACTGAAAAAGTTCATTATTGTTATTCTATCGATGAGGGCCGCATATGGTATTTGGCCTGTCCTTCGGCGGCTTTGGCTTCGAACCCTGACAGTTGGTGCCCGTTGGCTGCGGCTTTGCCGGGCAATAGCGAATATTGGGACCGTGAAACGGTTTATCTCTACGAACAAGAAGGTTTGGCTTCGGCCTTGCGCTGGGACCCTGAGACAGGGCGAATGCAAGTATTTCTGGGAGCGTCGAGAACGATTTTGCCACGCGTGCAGAGTATGGATGCCAACTTCGTCAGTATTAACGCCGATGTTGCTGAAATCGTGCCTTGGCGTAACCGGACGTTGCATACGGAAAAATTGTCGCGGGCAACCGTTCGTATGCTGGTTTTTTCAGGGATCGCCGTCACGTTTATGGCGACCATTCTTCTGATTTTCTCCTATATCTCCGTGAATTTAATCGAAAGAGACCTTCAACGCGTTCAGGATGACTCACAGCGCGCTTCAGAGCAGCTTATGCTCAACGCGTTTAACGCGATGCAGAGTGATACAATTCGCCATATGGTGCGTGTTCAGGAGATTTTGGATGTTTTGGCCAAATTCGACAGTACTCTTGTCAAATATGAGATTAAGAATAACCAAGTTGTCTGGGAAGCCTTGGTTCCTGGGCCTTTTGTTGAAACAGTAAAGCAGAGATTGGGGGGCAAGGTGCCTTCTGAAAATGCCAAGCAAGACGACGGTAGAATACGGTTACAGGGCACAAGGTAATTGATTTTATTATATAAATAGAGTTTTAACCTCTATGATTTAAACTAAATACAGTATATTTTTTTATACGTTGGGGTCGGGAGTTTAAAAAATTGGATTTGAAGAAAGTAAATCAATCCCTTAAGGGGTTTGACTGGAGATCTTTAAAAAAATACACCAGTCCCAAGGCTGTTGATGACCTCAACCTGTTCTTAGAAAAACTACCGCAAAACACCGGACAAACTATGCTCGTCGTCGCAGGCGTAACTTGGGCTGTGGCGGGCGCTGTTGGTTTGTTTACAACCGTACAGCTACAGACACTTACAGAAATTAGAGCCGAGTTTCAGGATGCGCAGGCGCTCAAGCCAACCGTGCCGACGATTAAGGATGTTGCGGTTGCCCGCGGCGAGGTTGAGCCGTTTGTTAAGCAACTTAAGGAAGTCTATACAGGTCTGGAAATCAGCTCCAGCGGCGCTAATATAACAATTACAGGTAATTCAACGCGTGACTTCGGACAGTTTAGAGAAGCGGTCGGCCATGTTCAAAACGGTGGCTCTGGCTGGCGCGTGAATGTTGAGAAATTTTGCGTGGGACGTGAATGTGACAGATATGAGCTATACGCCTTTCTAAAAATTAATAAGGTGTCTGTGAACTAATCTGGGCGATATAGTATTGATTTCAGTGGAGGAATTTGAAATGCTGCAACTGTTAAACTTTTTTAAAAAGGATATTCAAATGATTAAGCGCCAAACCGAATCAGGAAACGTTTTGTTTCTTATTTTGATTGCTGTGGCCTTGTTTGCGGCTTTGTCTTACGCCGTAACACAATCCTCTCGATCAGGGGCTGGGGGTACAGACGGTGAGAGCGCTTTGGTTAACTCCGCGACAGTCACACAATATCCTGCATCGGTCAGAACCGCGATCGTGAGAATGATCATCAACGGCACAACGATTGATCAAATGAATTTTGATCCTCCATCAGCGTTTTCTTCTTCTTGTAACGCAGCACCCGCGGCATGTGTGTTCCACACCAGCGGCGGCGGTGCGACACGTGTTACGGCTCCGCCTGATGTGATGGCAAGTGCGACGCAAGGCCAATGGGTCTTTGCCGCCAACTACCAAATTCAAGACATTGGTATCTCTAACGGAACAGCAGCCGCGACAGATATTATCGCGTTCTTGCCCGGTGTTTCCCAAGGTATTTGTGTTCGGTTGAACCAAGAGCTGGGTGTTCCTGTTGGGACGGATGGCGATGGCGATGGCGTGCCTGATGCATCTGCTACGGCAATTCCTGATGAGGATGATGAGAAAAACAGCATCAGCGCCGCAGGTCTTACAATCGCAACTGCGGGAGCCTCGAATACTCTTGACGGTGATTTCGCCGCACAGCCATTCGGTTGTGCAGACTTCAACGATGGCGCGAATGCGGTCGATGATAGCGATCTTGCCTATTACCATGTTCTTGTGGAGCGTTAAGGTTTAATGCCACAGAATTGTAAAGTCAGTATCTGCAAGCGCGCCGCCGAAAAGGGCAGTGCGCTTGTTTATATTCTGATCGCAATTGCGCTTCTTGCAGCCCTAACAGTCAGCTTTATGGAACCGTCCAGCCAGCAGACCTCCTCTCAAAATACGTTTAAGGCCACCACCGCTATTCAATCGCAAATCGATACAATCCGTTCAGCGATGCAGGAATGTGTGTTGCTGTTTCCGAATGGTGACGCAACCATTGATACAGGGCCGGCAGGGTCGGATCCCGGTGCGAATGTGCGCTATCCGATAAGTCCGGATTCCGGTCATTATTCAACCGCAACGCCAGCACAATCCGGTGACCGTTTGGTACGGAAC
>CAYGQG010000049.1:0-13095 GCA_964351955.1 uncultured Micavibrio sp.
GTCATACACTTTACCGCGGCTCTCAGGATTTTCCCTAAGCGCGCCCTCAATAGGCGGGTGCACGCGCTTGGCGGCAGCTGCGGGTTTGTCCTCTTTTTCCGCTGGTTTCTCTGCCGGTTTGTCTGCTGGCTGCTCTGCTGCTGAACTCATATCTGGATCTCCTTTTAAAATTTACTCTATGTTATTTATAACACGTTGCGCACATAACTCTACGCGAACGTAACAAACCGATTAATCGCCCTCTCCCGGCTCGGGATTGAAATGTTCCTCCATCTTGTTCGGAACATCCTTCATCTCTTCGGCTTCGGCCATGGGCGGGCGGGTTTCTGTAATATTGGGCCATTTCTCCGAATATTCACGATTGAGCTCCAGCCACTTTTCTGCAGCCTCATCGGAATCGGGCAAAATCGCGTCAATCGGGCATTCCGGCTCACACACACCACAATCGATACATTCATCGGGGCTAATCACCAGCATGTTCTCACCTTCGTAAAAACAATCAACGGGACACACCTCTACACAATCCGTATATTTGCACTTAATGCACACATCTGTGACCACAAAGGTCATACGCACGGCCTCCTTATTAGCACTACACAGCATGAAAAGATAAGCCCCGACGGGCACTTACGCAAGCCATTTACACACACAAAATGTGTCTTTACCCTTAAAGATCAAATAGCAATTAACGGGTTTTCGTTTACACTTTGGATCATGAACGGACTTTTTCGCCATACTTTCAGCCAAACCCTTATGGTTGGCCTGCTTTTCGCCCTCTCCGCCTGCGGCACAACGCAGACTGAATCCACACGCGAAGCCCTTACCCCGTTATATGCCGACCCCATCGACCCCGAAGATCAGATTTTGGTCGCTGCTGTACGAAATTTTCTCGAGACCACGGATGCACCCGTTGCTTCGCGATACGAATTCGAACGCGTAGACCTGAACAATGATGGTCGCCGCGAAGGGTTAGTATTGTTCGAAACTCCGTATGGCTACTGGTGCGGCGTTCACGGCTGTACAATGCTGGTTTTCGAGGCGCATGATGACAGCTTCTCACTCATCAATGATATCCAACCGGTACGCGAACCGCTATTCGTTAGCTACGCTGAAACCAACGGCTGGAAAAGCATCGTCCACCGCGTCGCGGGGCGACAATCTAACGCTAAATATGTCTCGATAGATTTCGACGGTCAGCACTATCCATCAGACCCGTCAAGCCTGCCGCCATCACATTACGCAGGACGTTTTGCGTATAAGCGGATTTTTTACAATTAATTGTTGTCTTGAAGCTTTTTGACGAACGCACTGCGGAATGAATAAACGCGGTCTTTAAATTTTTGCGGAGAAACACCCCCGGAAAACGCACTCGCCCCGTCAACTGCATCCTCGGTATCATCAAAGGACAGAGCAACACTGCCGACCAATGAATCTACATCTGTGGCTTGCACGTGCAGTTCTTTTAAACGCAGCATAATCTGCTGCTCTTCCGCGCCGTAATCACCGTCAATATGCACCAGTTCATGCGCAAACTTGAAAAACGCGGCCTGATCTTTCGGCTCGGTAATCTTGTGATACATCTCTTCAATGTCTTTGGCATTCTTCGCATCTTCATGAAGCAGCTCACGCTGCTCATCCGAAAAATCTACATCGGCCAAGGCCGTCGCCATAAAACGAACCTCTTCATCCGTCACAACATGGTCCGCATGCGCAACAGCAAACAAAGTCCGCCACATATAAAATTCACTCTCGGGAACACCACTATCCATGAGCCGGACCTTCCTGTTCTTCATAAAACGCGATCATTTGATAAATAATATGCTTCATCATCTCTTCTTCACTAGACGTTGCTTGCACTTCTTCAATTGGTAAATCGGGCTTACGGTTCATCCAGCGCAAGTCCCTCTCGTATTCTACGACTTCATCTCCTAAATCTGTCTTAATGGCCTCGATAATCGCCATCTCGTCTTCATGCAAAAATCCGTCACACCAAATCATGACACGCGCCAGCCTGAAAAACTGCGCGCGGTGATGTGGTAAAGCTATAGCCTGAAACAAGCCTAACGTATTACCTGCGTCCTTCATGTCTTCCTGTACAGATTGTCGCTGCTCGTCGGTAAAGCTGAAGATATTCATCACCTCTTCAACCAACTCTCTCTCCGAATCCGCAACTTCCCCGTCAACATGCGCAAGCGAGAACACAGCTCGCCATAACGCGAACATATGATCATCAGGAGCTTGAGAGGCTTCGTATTCGATTTGACCGAGAAGATTTTCCATCCCTTATATTGAAGCTCTTTCGCGGGTTTCTGGCAAGCCCCTAACTTTAAAAAGAATTAAATGTTCTTGATTTGTTCTTCATAGGTGATAAACTGGACCATAATCGCAAATTAAGGACCGCCCATGGAACGCGAAACCAGCCTCAAATGGCTCTTTGTGGATCTAAACAGCTACTTTGCATCTGTGGAGCAGCAAGAAAACCCGTCTTTACGCGGCAAACCTATTGCTGTCGTCCCTATGCCCACCGAATATACCTGCGCCATTGCCGCATCTTACGAAGCCAAGGCTTATGGCGTAAAAACAGGCACAATGATCCGCGATGCCCGTAAAATGTGCCCTGGCCTGATCTGCGTCCCCGCCCGCCACGATGTCTATGTGCGCTATCACAACCTTATTTTGGAAGAATTCATCAAACATGCGCCGATCAACCGTGTCTGGTCCATTGATGAATGGTCATGTCGTTTGCCGCCAAACAAACGCAACGTCGAAGCCGTTATGCAGCTTTCCGACAAAATCAAACGCGGCATATGGGATAATGTCGGGCCGGCAATTAACTGCTCTATCGGGGTCGCCCCCAACTCCCTGCTCGCCAAGATCGCAGGCGACATGCAAAAACCCGACGGTCTGACCATCCTCCGTCCACAAGACCTTCCCGGCCGCTTGCTCGACCTCAAACTCACTGATCTCCCCGGCATCGGCATAAACATGGAAAAACGCCTGCGCCGCGCCAATATATTCACGGTTGAGGATTTCTGGAACACCTCCCCCAAACATGCCCGCCGTATCTGGGGGAGCGTTCAGGGCGAACGTTTTTGGTACTGGCTACATGGTTATGACTTTGAACACGCCGAAACAAAAGACAACGTCATGATCGGCCATTCCCGCGTCCTCGATCCGAATTTACGCTCCCCTGAAAAAGCTCGGCTCATGGCCCGCCGCCTACTAACCAAAGCAACATACCGCCTGCGCCGCAAAGAATACTACGCCACCACACTATCCCTCGGCGTAAGCACAACAACAGGGCAAAAATGGCGACGCGAAATCCGCCTCGCCACACCGGCACAAGACCCTTTCACCTTCATGCAGCATCTCGACACCCTGTGGGAAGACATGATGGGCGAGCTATGCGGCTACACCGCCCCAACCTTCAAAAAGGTCTCGACCTTGCTAACGGGATTAAAGAATAAAAATGAAATCACAGGCGACTTGTTGGATGAACGATATCAAGAAAACGTAGAAATGCTGCAAAAGCGCGAAGCCCTCGCCAGCGCCCTCGACAACTTACAAAACAAATACCAAAAGGAAACTGTCTATGTAGGCACAACACCGAAAACAATCTCGGGCTATGTAGGTACTAAAATAGCCTTCTCCCGCGTACCGGAAGAAGAAGAATTCTGGAATTAATTACCGCTTACTACCCGATCATTCAGAGACTGAACCGGACGCGCATTCACGGGGAACAACGCTTGAAACGCTTTAAGCTGGATTTCAGAAAGCTCGAGCGTATCTTTCATCACAAACCATTCAACACCTTCCGTACATGGTGGTATCGTCAATGACCCTGTGTAGTGATAATGGCTCAAACTGGACGGCATCAACGCCGCAGCATTAATCTTCACGCTATCAACGTCTTTAGTCTCACCTGCCTGTATCGGCGCATTCTGCCAAATCCCTTCAATCACGGGATTATGCGCACCCAACCGCATCATCACCGAAACAATACCCACCGCACCGCTTTCAGTCTGGTGCACAAATTGTGCCTCCATCGGATATGGCGCACCATCAAGATAATGTTCGCTCGGAGTATGGAATGTAAGCTGCAGCAAATTATACTGCTGTCCGTTCACACCAATGCTGCTGCCTTCGTCAAAATTAACCTGAATTGTTTTACCTGTATTGAAAACAGACAGACCTGAATCCACATAACCCGCCTCAATAGCAGGTAGATTTTCTTGCAAATACTCGCTGATATTAATCGGTGAT
This sequence comes from uncultured Micavibrio sp., assembly GCA_964351955.1. Taxonomy (GTDB): domain Bacteria; phylum Pseudomonadota; class Alphaproteobacteria; order Micavibrionales; family Micavibrionaceae; genus TMED27. The sequence continues at coordinate 4,264 of CAYGQG010000049.1, forward strand.
TGCGCCTGCCCACTTGCACAGGCCTCATAAGACGGGCTCAACGTTCCCCAATATGGCGCAGCACCCGCCCCTGAATAACCCCAACTTGCAGTCGGCGCAGCGTCCGAAAGCTCAACCGCTTCCTCGCCTTGCGCCAAGACAGGCGCAGAAAAACCTAGAACCAAAGCTGTGCTGACCAGCAAAAATCTTTTCATATCAATCCCCGAAATTTGTGTAACTGCTCAAGAGTGTACTGCGGGGGCTCTTAAAATAAAAGGGCCAACTTCATGTTTTGTTTGCGAAAAACACAGCTATTTGGTACATCTCGCGCACAATGAAAAACAAAGTCATTCATATAGTCGGCGCAGGCCTCGCAGGATCGGAAGCCGCATGGCAAGCCGCCAATATGGGCGCGCAGGTCGTGCTGCATGAAATGCGCCCCGAAGTCGAAACCCCCGCGCATTCCACGGGCAATGCTGCGGAGCTTGTCTGCTCCAACTCTTTCCGTTCGGACGATGCCGATTATAACGCCGTTGGCTTGCTCCACGCCGAAATGCGCGCCATGGACTCTATCATCATGCGCGAAGGCGACAAGGCCGCCGTCCCTGCTGGCGGAGCGCTCGCCGTAGACCGTGACATATTCTCCGAAGGTGTGACAAAAGCCCTCACCGAACATCCGAACATCACGATTGAAACAGGCGAAGTCGCGGGCATCCCGCCCGCCGAATGGGAAAACGTAATTATCGCGACAGGCCCACTAACCAGCGACGCGCTCGCAAAAGACATTGCCGAACTAACGGGCGAAGGCGAACTGGCTTTCTTCGATGCCATCGCCCCTATCGTCCACACCGACAGCATCGACATGAACATCGCGTGGTTCCAATCCCGCTACGACAAACCCGGCCCGGCGGGCAGCGGTAAAGACTACATCAACTGCCCGATGACAAAGGAACAGTACGAAACCTTCATCAACGAACTTCTGAATGCCGAATACGGATTGTTCAAGGAATGGGAATTGCCAAGCGGCTCGAAATCTTTGGCGGAACAGGAAGAAGACACCCCCTATTTCGATGGCTGCATGCCGATCGAGGTCATGGCATCCCGCGGGCCGGAAACATTGCGCTTCGGCCCAATGAAACCTGTCGGCCTTACGAACCCGAATGCGGAGGAACAGCCCTACGCCGTTGTACAGCTCCGTCAGGACAACGCGCTGGGCACACTCTACAACATGGTCGGTTTTCAAACCAAAATGAAATGGGGCGAACAAACCCGCGTCTTCCGCATGATACCGGCTCTGGAGAATGCGGAATTCGCCCGCCTCGGCGGCCTACACCGCAACACCTTTATCAATTCGCCAAAATTGCTGGACGGCCAACTCCGCCTGAAAGCGCAACCACGCATCAGGTTCGCGGGGCAGATCACAGGCTGCGAAGGCTATGTTGAAAGCGCCTCTGTCGGTTTGATCGCGGGGCGCATGGCGGCGAGTGAAATCCTCGACCTTGACTTCGAACTTCCGCCCGTCACCACCGCGCACGGCGCATTGATCAACCACATCACGGGCGGCGCGAAATCCGAGACATTCCAACCAATGAATGTGAATTTCGGCCTCTTCCCCCTGCCCGAAAACCCGTTTGAGATCATGCCGAACGGCAAACGCAAAAAGCTCAAAGGCAAAGACAGGAAGAAATGCTACACCGCCCGCGCCATGAAAGACCTACAGGATTGGCTGTCAAAAGATCAGGAAAAAGCGGCTTAAACTCCCAATAACTTCGCTCTGCCATGTACACAGCTTATTGTATCGTATTTTTAAAACAGTCTATAGTTAACACTTAAAAGCATTAAGGTGTTTACATGACTAGTATAACAAGCTTGCCTACTGACAATTTATACAAGTTTATTGCTATTGCAGGGCTCGTAGTTTTTATATCGGGAATTTTTTTGATGTCAAATTCCGAAGATAAATTAGCTGAGGTAGGTTTTAGCGTAGATACATTATCTTCTGTAATAGAGGATATTCAAGAACTCGTTCATGAATCGGAAAATAATGTTATTTCAAGCGCAGTAAATAACCCAAACCAAGTTGAAGAAGCCGCTGACGCGTTTGTGGATTTAATCTCAGAAAGAAATAAATTAGCTTACAGAATAGAAACAATTAACTCTGAACTAGAATTAGAACTCGAAACAATAAAGAAAAACACTTGGAGAGGTTTTGCCCTTGCCTTGCTGGGTCTGTTAACCTCATCCGCAGGATTTTATTTTTGGTATCATAGAATTCAAAAATACCTTGATATTAAGTTAAAGAAAGAAGCGTTAGACGGTACGAGCTAAATTACCCGTCAAACTACTCTTCGCATACGCCGCGATGGCTGAACGTTCAAACGCAACAGAAGAAGAGAAGCTCGCCTCGACCAAATGGCTTTGCGTGATCTCGATATTACCTTCGGTCGTTTCCAGTTTCAAAGTCGTCTCCCGCAAAAAACTCAACTCATAACTCTCGGTAAAAGAGAAACTCTCACTAGCCGCGATAGCGCCAACATCAACACGCAGCGACCCGCGCTTCAATAACGGACTATCATCGGTATCAACACCGCGTCGCCCCTGTACCAAAGACGCGAGCTGCAAAGCAAATTCACGGTCTTCACGCAGACGTTTTTGCGCATCTTCGGATATATCGACAACATCGAACACTTTGGAGAACTGGTCCCCCGCCTCCACACGCCCACGGCCCAGATACGCACTGGCCGATAACGCAGCCGCGCGTTGTTCATGCTGAATTTCAGTGGATTTCGTAACGGATACAGATGTCGTTTGCGCAATACTCGCGCCCAAAATACCTGTCATGGCTTTCTCCCTCCTGGAGTTTTCCAAACACTACTTGTCTATTTTCAGTATACACTGTAATTCGTTAAAATACGAATATCGAAACAAGCTTGAACACAGCCCTATGACCCAAGAAACAGTAATCCTCCTCCACGGCATCCTCCGCAGCAGAACCGACATGATCGGCATCGAACATGCGGTAAAAAAAGCCGGACACGCCCCGATAAATATCCGCTACCCCTCCCGTACGATGTCATTGGAAGACTTAACCGAATTTGTTGCCACCGCCGTCAAAGATCACGAAAATTACAACGCTGATCGCCCCATGCATATCATCACACATTCGATGGGCGGCCTCATCGCGCGTTACTACATCGCCACGCAAAAACCCGAAAACCTCGGCAAAGTCGTCATGCTCAGCCCGCCAAACACGGGCAGCGAATTCGCCGACTTTATGGATGATCACAAACTCTTCGGCGATATGTTCCGCAAGGTTTTTGGCCCGGCTGGCCCACAACTCCGAACCAATCACGAACACCTAGAGGGCGACATCAATTACCCCCTCGGCATCATCGCGGGCAGCGCATCAATAAACCCGATGGCCCCATGGGTTTTGGAAGGCGAACATGACGGCATCGTCCCCGTCGAACGCACCAAAATTGAAGGTATGGCCGACCATATCGTGCTCAAAACCACGCATTCATTGATGATGTTTAACCCGAAAGTGATTGCACAAGCGCTGACATTCCTGAAAAATGGCAACTTCGATCATGATAAAACATAAAACGAGAAAAACATGCGCATATTCGCCCTCATTTTAATATGCCTTACCCTCACAACCTCCACCGCCTTCGCCCAGGCTGAAACACCTATCGGCGAACTTATCGGTGTTGAGGGCGGCGTGTTTAACGTTAATGAAGCCGAAGAAGCTTCTGCCGAAATCGGTGACCCCATCTTTATGGACGATGTTGTCGAGACAGACACCAGTGCGCGCGCTCTGATCCTGCTCAAAGACGAAACCGAACTCATTCTCGGCAGCAACGCCAGCCTGAAGATCGATAAATACGTCTTCGACCCAGCAGATGTAGAAAGCAACGAAGGTAACTTCGTGCTCAAAGGGCCGTTTTTATGGGTCAGCGGGCTTATCCCCAAAGATAATAAGAATGTCAGCCTCAAAACCGACTTTGGCTCTATCGGCATTCGCGGTACATCCGTCTGGGGCGGAATGCTCAAAGAGGATTTTGCGGTATTCGTGCTGGACGGAAAAGTATTCTTCACCACACCAACGGGACGCGTATCCATCGAAAAAGGCGAAGGCATCTCAATCGGCAGTCAGGCAACAGCCCTCGAAGTCAAAAAATGGAAAACACCCAAAATCGATGCTGCTATATCTACAGTCTCGTTTGAAGACAGTGCGAACCTGACGGAAACATATGCGCGTGTCGTTGAAGACAAAGAAGCAGAAGCTCCCGAAGAACCGCCGATCACAGAAGAAACAGAACTAAAAGCCGAAGAAGAGCAGCCAAAAGAACCTGAAGAAGAACTACAGGCCCCTGAACCGCAAACTGAAATTAACGAAGAAAATTAAAGCAGCTGATTAATACGCTGCGCATCACCTGACAAAACAGCCGACGAGTCTTGCTCTAACGCTTCACGCAACGCGCGTGCAGTCTCGTTCGCTTGCGCTTCCAGTGCTTCGGGTGAAACCTCAATCTGGTCACCAGCCTGCACATCAGCGGGAGCATCAACTGCCGTCGTGTTCGTATCTTTATTATTTTGAGAACGATTAACCTGCCCAATATTGGCAGCGTTACCCGCACCTGTTACCGGATCAACCATTATATTCCTAACCTTTTACCCTAATATCATTGTAATGATTATGGTTATAGTTTGCAATTCCATAATCAAAACATGCCGTCAAACCATAACCCGCAACACTTTCAAGACAGGCTCACGCCCCATTTTCGGTGAAAACACATCATATTTCACAGCTTGAACCTGTTTTGCGTATATTTCCGCCAATTTTTGCGCTTTCCGCAAGAAACGGTTTTCACACCGCATACCCCGTACAATATGCCCCGTCACGGCCTCAACCACATGCGGCAACCCCTCAGACGGCTTAAGCTCATAAAGCTTATCAAGCCTCTGTTCATGCTGTTTCAGCAAATCTTCAGGCAACAAACACCGCCGCTGCCGCGCGAAATGCGGGACACTACGCACAATCCCCGCCAAGGCGTAATTCACGGATACAGGCTGCACAGGCTCAGCCTCTGGATCATCGCCCGCGACCTGCACCGCCAGCTTCATCAACGGCGTGTTCGTAAAATCCGCATAATTGATCAACCCCTCGATATTCCCCGGCAACACGTCTTCTAAATCGAATTCCCGCGCGAAAATCAGCTTTTCAAAATGCTCCTGCGGCAAATCATACGCCTCAATCGCCCGTGCCAACGCTTGCAAGACCTCATGTTCCAGCGCTATCCCGCTATCATAAATCTCTGCAATCGCCTCCCGCCACCATTGCAGACGGATCAAGCCAAGCTGCGTCTCGCTCACCACTTCACGGGTTTTGGCAATCTCGATGTTAAACGCAAACAGCGCCCACAACCCTTCCCGACGATCAGCCGGCGCAAACATCGACAATAAGTACCGATCGGGATCGTATTCCCGTACTTGCTGCGCGCAAAAATTGTCTGTCGGCGATATCATGGTCGAAATTATGCCTTTTCTCTTGAGTAATGAAACCTTTGCATTAGGTTAGGTGTTGTTGTTTTACAACAAGATTCTACGAATTTGAATGAAGAGGAATACCCCGATGGCTTTTAAACTACCAGAACTTCCCTATTCTTATGACGCTCTTGCGCCATATATGTCCGCTGAAACCCTTGAGTTTCATCACGACAAACACCACAACGCCTATGTTCAAAAAGGTAACGAATTGATCCAAGGCACAGGAATGGAAGACGCTTCTCTGGAACAGGCTATGGTCAGCGCATTCAAAGATCCGAACCATGCCGGACTATTCAACCAGCTTGGTCAGCATTACAACCACATCCATTTCTGGAACTGGATGAAGCCTGATGGCGGCGGTGACAAGATGGACGGCAAGCTGGAAGCGAAAATTGTAGAAGACCTCGGCAGCATCGAAGCATTCCGCGGTGAATTTCTGACCAAAGGCGCAGGACAATTCGGCTCTGGCTGGGTATGGCTCGCGCAGGATGCAGCCTCCGGTAAACTGGAAGTCATAGCAACGCCAAACGGTGAAAACCCCGTTCCATACGGCAAAACACCGTTACTCGGCTGCGATGTGTGGGAACACAGCTACTACATCGATTACCGCAATGCGCGTCCTAAATACCTCGAAGCATTCTTCGATGATCTCATAAACTGGGATTATGTTGCTGAATTGTTTGAAAAAGGCCCGATTAAACTCGCGGCTTAATTAAGGACCGGGCGAATGCGTGTCCATATCACGGACACGCTGCTCTACATCAACAGAACCATACTGCTCGTTAAGCGTATTCAAACGTTCGGCCAAAACTCTGAGCTGATCGTCTGCTGCGTAATCGGCATCAAAGTCTGAATTAACAGGCAGCTTGCTTACATCAATCGTACCATTCTCCGCTACTGCATCGGCAAAATTACTACGTACAGCGGAGATAGCGGCCTTAACCTGAAGCGCCATCGTTATCTCATAAACAGGGCTGTTTTCATCTGTACCCGCAACGGCAAGCAAGCCCTCAACCTGAGCTGTTGTGCTCTCAACTTTATTCCTTAACGCCTCTTCATCGGGTTCAACCTCGGCCTCATCTCCTGCGGCAGGCTCGATATCAGCCATGCGCTCAAATTCAGAATAATCAGCACTCGGGTCAACACGACCGGGATTATATTGTTCTTCCGGCTCAACCTCTAACGGCGTTACAACGGCTTCTACTTGTGGCGCTACCTCACCACCGGCAAGCAATATCTGCGCATCTTCAATCCGCCCCTGTTCCAACGCCTCTATCGACTGTCTATACGGGCTATCTTTGCCAAGAGGCAACGCCATCCCCGCCTCTACACTGTCTTTAACATACTGAGCCGCAATCGGCTTCCAAGCCTCTTCAATCTGCTTATATTCATCACGTCCATCGAAATAATCGGCGACATTTTCCGGATCAAGCGGTGTACCCATAGCACGGCGAATATTCTCAAGAACGCGCAACCCTTTGCCATCCATATAGAAACCGCCACTTTCAATGGCACTCAGCTCTCCGCCTGCTATTCCGTCCAATTCATTAGCCAGCACAAATCCTTCTACAGGTTCAGGCTCAACGTCTTGCGGTCCGACAGGTAAATCAATTTCCGGTCCTTCAACCACGACACCACGTGGTTGCTCCGGCGGGTTGTCAATCACCTCACCGCGCGCGCCAAGAACAACACCATCCGCCACAGCTTCGGGTTCTACCTCTGCCACTGGCGCAGTAACGGTTGGCGCTTCAAAAGTACGTATCTCAAAAACACCGCCCTCAGTGATTTCAGCTATAGGAATTTGCACGCCGAAATTAACGCCCGTGCTCATATCACGATCCACAGCGGCGTTCAGCAATGTTCCATATGCTTGAATTTGGTCGAGCAAAACAGCATTTTCCATCTCGCCCTTACCCTGAATAAGAACATCATTAAGCGCACCACCTCCGGCGAGAACAGAAGCTGCGGTCACTGGATTTTCGGGCGTATCCCCTTCACGCAAAGACGGATCAACCAGCACGATCTCAGCACCAATGTGATTACCGCCAAATCTCTCAATTGTGCCATCTGCACCTAAAACGGCTTGACGCAAGACTTGTCCGTCCTGCGGACCACCTTCGACACTCACCAAGTCAGGCGAGTAAACATTCTTGGTGGCTAAAAACTCATCACGATACGGGTCATAACCGCGCGCATCAGCCCTAATTTCATCTAAAATCGGCTTAGCCAGCTCGGCGCGCATTGTCGCAATATCTTCATGGCTCATCGCGATCGCCTGTCCGGTTTCCCGATCACGGAGTAACAAATACTTTTCACCGTCATCAGCGGTTATAAACGCAATACCGGCGGCATTCGCGTTCTCCAACATGATCGGTTCGGGCAAACCTACCGGCCAATTGCTCGCCCTCTCAGGTAAAGATTGCATTGAAATTTCAACTACTTGGGTTGGGTCATTAGGGTTTGCCAAAGACAATGGTTCTCCGGCGCGGCTTTCTGCACCCGAGATATACGTTTTTAACTGATTAAAATAGGATGGACCCGCCATCTACACACCCACTTAAGCCATTGTTTGGCATTGTTTTTTGCTCGTAGGCCTTATATTAGGCGAAAATCCCTAATTTTTGATGAATAAACGGCGCTAAAACAGGACTTACAGAAGGATCAGGAGAGAGATTAAACAGGAAGAAGAGCAGCCGCCACGCGACGACCTTCCGCCATCAGTACGTTATAGGTTCGGCATGCCGCGCCGGAATCCATCACATCCACATTTAACCCTTTGGTTTTAAGGGCCAATTTCAGCTTTGGACTTAAGAATATTGTCGCTTTGCCGCAACCGAGCAAAATAACATCAATATCGTCGGCTTTATCAGCCAGAAAATCGAAATCCTCCTCGGACAAAGACGCAGGGTCACCGTCAAAATCCCAAGGTGTTGTTTCCTCGGGCAATACGAACACAGCTCCGCGATAAGCAGAGCCGCTGACTTTAAACGTTCCGCCTGAATAACTCTGGATGATTTGCTGGTCGGCCCTGACGAGTGGCGTAACGTCCATGCTACGCTTCCTGCGTCTCGGCTTTTGTCTGTATCTCTGATCGTTTCAGATTGGTCAAAAGCAACACTGGTGACGCTACAAACACGGAAGAATACGTACCGATAAGAATACCGAAGATCAGCGCATCAACAAATCCACGGATCACTTCCCCGCCCAGAACATAGAGCGCAATCAACGCGAGCAGCGTCGTAACCGATGTCATCAATGTACGGCTCAACATCTGGTTAACCGACATATTGAACAATTCGGGCA
>CAYGQG010000050.1:0-5575 GCA_964351955.1 uncultured Micavibrio sp.
GTCCAGTCCCGGGCCATAGAATTCGACAAATTTACCAACCACGCCTTTTTCGCGTAGCATCTTGGTCACGGTCAGCACGAGGTCAGTCGCCGTTGCGCCCTCTTTCAATCTGCCTGTCATTTTGAAACCGACAACTTCGGGGATCAGCATAGAGATGGGCTGGCCCAGCATCGCGGCTTCGGCTTCGATACCGCCCACACCCCAACCAAGAACGGACAGACCGTTAACCATCGTAGTATGTGAGTCCGTACCAACAAGCGTATCAGGGTAAATCACGCCATCACTTTCCCAAACAGTCTGGGCGAGGTATTCCAAATTCACCTGATGGCAAATTCCTGTACCCGGCGGGACAACGCGGAAGTTTTTAAACGCGCCCTGCCCCCATTTGAGGAACTCATAGCGTTCGCCATTTCTTTCGAATTCTTTTTCAACGTTGGCCTGAAATGCCGATGGTTTACCAAACTCATCCACCATCACGGAGTGGTCGATCACCAGATCAACAGGCACAACGGGGTTAATCTTTTGCGGATCACCGCCAAGGGATTTCATCGCTTCACGCATTGCCGCCAAATCAACAACAGCAGGCACGCCTGTAAAATCCTGCATCAACACACGGGCAGGACGATAGGCGATTTCATGGTCGGATCGTTTGTTTTTGAGCCAGTCAGCCAGCGCCTGCACATCTTGGGTCGTTACGGTGCGACCGTCTTCAAAACGGAGTAGATTTTCGAGCAAAACTTTTAGCGTGTATGGCAATCTGGATACATCGCCGATTTTTTCCGAAGCCGCATTCAGGCTGTAATAAGCGTATTCCTTGCCGTCTACGGTGAGTGTTTTGCGTGTACCTAGAGAATCTTGACCCGTTTTCATTGTTTTTTACCTCTTATTTTGGCTTCAAAAAGCGACATGCAGTGCAGCATACCATGACTATCATACACCTTAAAATGGTAAAAATTCCTTAAGTTTCAAGTGTTTATGAAAATTCCAGAAAATGACCCAATTACGGCATCATTTTGCCACATTTGCGCGAGATACTAAGAATATAGACAAACAGGTCTGATAAGAATTCAAACCTCTACCGTCTTTAATTTGCTCACTACCGTAATTCAAGCCGCTGCGACTTACCACCGCAGCGGTTTTCGGTTTTTAGGGCCTATTCCGCCTAAAGTCTGTTGACGCGTAAGCAAAACTTCTCTTACTTAATCCCATGACCAAACGCAGACGCACATCCATTGTTCGGGCCGGTGTGGGAACAGATCCCGCATATCATTCCGTTATGCCACCATTATACCTGTCCTCGACATTTCAGATCGACGGGTTGGATAAGCGTGGCGATTACGAATACTCCCGTACTCGTAACCCGACCCGTGACGAGCTGTCCGGTGCGTTGGCGGAGCTTGAGGGCGGAATCGGATGCGCGGTTACGTCATCAGGTATGGCGGCGCTTACGTTGATCCTACATTTGCTCGGACCGGAAGATTTGGTGTTTGCCCCGTATGATTGTTACGGACGCTCATACTGGTTGCTGCGCGCATTGGCGGAGAAAGGTCATTTCAAAATCAAATTCATCGACACATATGATAGCGCCGCGCTGGACGAGGCCTTTACCGAAAACCCGAAAATGGTTTTGGTGGAAAGCCCGAGCAACCCCGTGATGCGCATCGCCGATATTGCAGATATTGCAGAGCGCACACATAAAGCAGGCGGATTGCTGGTTTGTGACAATACATTCCTTTCCCCGATGCTGCAGCGTTGCCTCGATCTCGGTGCGGATATTGCCTATCACTCCACAACGAAATTCTTGAACGGGCATAGCGACGTTGTCGGTGGCGCGGTGATCGTGAAAGATGATGAAGAGCTGTTGCAGGAATTACATTTGTGGAATAACTCGCTCGGCACGATCGGCAACCCTTTTGACTCCTATATGACGTTGCGCGGTTTGCGTACGCTGGAAGTACGAATTACACGCGCGCAAGAAAACAGCGAGAAAATCGCTGCGTTTTTGGACGGGCATGAAAAGGTAGAGACGGTTTACTACCCCGGCCTTCCCTCACATCCCGGACATGAAATTGCCAAGAAGCAGCAAGAAGGCTTCGGCGCGATGCTGAGTTTTACCCTCAACGGTGATTTGAATGCATTCCTGAAGACGTTAGAGACGTTTTCCCTCGCGCAATCATTGGGCGGTACGGAAAGTCTGATCAATCACCCCGCCAGTATGACCCATGTTTCGATGGGCGCGGAAGCCCGCGAAAAAGCAGGCGTGACGGATAATTTGCTTCGCCTTTCAATCGGCATTGAACATGTTGATGATTTGTTGAGTGATTTGGAAAAGGCGCTGACCGCCGCGTAATCAATCGTTACCGATATTGGCCGACACGGGTGCAGAAGGTGCTCGGTATCGAGGGCACTTTGCCTGAACAGCCTGATATTCAGTCAGATTATCAATTTTTTGTTGAGCTTCCGCGCGTTCAATCTCGAATTTTTTATATTCAAACTCGACCAGTTGCTGAACAGTTTCGCGCATGCGCGCTGCGATTTCCTTCATATTTTCATGTGGCATGGGCCCGGCGGAAAAGCCGCGCTCTTTCATACCTTCATAAACTTTATTGCCGACCGTTTGCGCGAATGCATTGATAATCCTTTTATCCGTATTCACATGCTTCATTTCGTGCTCCAGCACCGCATTATACATGCATTTATCCTTGGCAATTTCTGATGCGATCGTGATTTTAGGGGTAATATCGATTGTCACATCTATGTTTTTGTACCAGACGCAAAATGCATTGCGTTGCGGGATTTGCGCAAAATCCAGCCCTACGCTCGAACGTAGCTCCAGTTGCCCTTCCATAAAGCCATTTGTATGGGTAACCGTGTTATATCCGAATGGATTTATCGTATCGATCTGCTGGTCTTGAATTTCGTGATGCTTTCGCGACGTATCGATAACAAGCTCCGATGTACGCGGGATGATCGAGATGCTCGCTGGGGCCGGCGGCGCACAAGCCGGATTGACCGAAGCGGCCAAAACAATTAAAGCACCTGATGTTAATGGATCAATTGGAAGCATTGTACTCTCGCAGTCCCCGCTTACTGCTCTTGTGAAACACCTTCTAATAGTATATCAGGTTCATGAATAAACGGTGAATAAACACAACAAAAACAGAGTAAAAACCTATGGGTTTATTAATTTTTATAATCGGTGTCGCCTATAATATCTTTGTCGGTATTATCATCCTGCAAGTTGCGATTAACTGGCTGATCATTTTTGATGTGATCAACACCCGCAACGAACAAGCGCAAAACCTGATCAAATTACTGAAAAAAGTAACCGATCCTATTTATACACCGTTGCGCAAATATATACCGCCAATCGGCGGCATCGACATTACGCCGATCGTGGTGTTGCTCGGCGCGTCGATTGTGCACCATTATTTGGTCAAATTTATAATCAGCTTGGGAATGTACTAGAAGATGACTGTGAAACGCATCGATGGAAAAGAATTCGCCGCTACTCTTCGTGGTAAACTCGCCGCAGAAGTTGATGCACTTGGCGTTACACCGGGGCTTGCTGTTATTTTAGTGGGGGAAGACCCCGCCAGTCAGGTTTATGTTCGTAACAAGATCAAGGCTTGCCAATCATGCGGCATCACCAGTTTTGAGCATGCCTTGGCGGCGGATGCCCCTCAGGAAGAGGTGCAGTCTGTTATTGATGCCTTGAATGATGACCCTTCGGTTCACGGCATCTTGCTTCAACTTCCGGTGCCTGACCATCTGGATTCCGATACGTTAATTCAATCAATCAAGCCCGCCAAAGATGTTGATGGGCTGACATTCGTGAACCAAGGTAAATTGGTTGCGGGCGATCAAAGCGGGCTCGTGCCCTGCACGCCGCAAGGGTCACTCATGTTAATCAAAGATGTACGCGAGAACCTGTCGGGTGCACATGCCGTGGTTATCGGCCGTTCTTTGCTGTTTGGTAAACCAATGGCCCAGCTTTTACTGGGCGAAAACTGCACCGTTACGACCGCACATTCCCGCACTAAAAACCTCGAGGAGGTTTGTAAGCAGGCCGATATTCTTGTCGCCGCTGTGGGGCGCGCGAAAATGGTCAAGGGTGACTGGATTAAACCCGGCGCAATCGTGATCGATGTCGGCATCAACCGTCAGGATGACGGGAAATTATGCGGTGATGTTGATTATGAAGCCGCACTGGATAAAGCTTCAGCGATCACCCCTGTTCCTGGCGGTGTCGGCCCTATGACCATTGCGTGTTTGCTGAAAAATACGATCGAAGCCGCGAAAGCGTCGCAATAACTCAATACACCATCAGACGGAACGGCGTATAGCCGTGTATTTGCTCCAATGCGCGAAGACGGGACTCGTGCAGCGCCTGATATTTCTTGAATTCAGTCTGCCCTCTGAACCTGAACTGCCCGTCTTGATACTGGTAAGCTCTCGGGCCGATCTCGAGCAAATATGACAGTGAATCACGGTTATTCTTGATCCAGCTATTTAACTCCAAAAAGAATGCCTCGGCCTCGGCTTTCTGGGCCTTATAAAGGCTACGAACGGATGAAGAGGCATTTGTCTCGTCTATGAGACGTTCAATCTCTTTTACTTCCTTGAAATGCGCAGCTTGCCAAGAGGCGGAAATCTTTTGCGCCACCTTGATGTTATCTAGCTGGCCATTGATGTTTTTAGGCGAGCCCAAAACGGCAGGATTGCCGACTTTGGCCATAAAACGGCGGATATCATGACCGTAATAATCATATTCAGGCGGCAAATCCATCGTGATGCCGTGCGTTATTCGTTCAACGCGCTCACGCAGCGTTCTGGGCGGTTCGAGCCCCAAAAACTCAACCGGTTTGAAGTTGGGTTCGGGCGTAAGCACGGTGGTAATGTGGGGTTTAGGCTTGTCTGTATATTGTGCAAAAACCAGAGCAGGGCTTAACACGCTGAAAAAACAGCAACAAACAGCTATCCAAGCGGAATATACGAAACGCGCGCCCATAAGAACCATTATACCGTTTTTATTCGTGGTCGTCATTCACCTTGTGCAACGGTAAATCCAGGCTTTCCATCGTAGTTATGCAGCATAACGGATTTAGTGAAGTTGAGATGTGCTTCGTTCATGCGGTTCATGAGCGCCAGCACCTGCGATGTTTTGATGTGTTCGCCGTTATCGGACAAGAAACGCAAGCGCCAGTTATCGGCGCAGAATGTTTCCGGCTGGCCATTAGGCCAAACTTTTGTTCCGCGGTTGGAGATCATTTGCAGTTTCAAATTATCGTTCACGCACGCATTAATTTTTTCGGCCAGATCATCAGGCGATCCATCAAAATTGATGCCGATGTCCACACCAACGCGTTCTTTGGTTACATCTACACGCGGTTTAAGCGGTGGAAGTTTAAGACCGCCGGCGATATTCGGGTATTCCCTTGGTACAAGCGTTTCAGGCGTTGCGCCGAGGCGTTCGATCACGGCCTTGGTAAATCCTTCCGTGCCAACCTTTTCTTTCGACACGCCATCGCGGAAAATTTCACCGGTGTGAATTCCATCTTCGATAGTTTTCAGC
>CAYGQG010000050.1:5585-12791 GCA_964351955.1 uncultured Micavibrio sp.
GGTCAACATCATGATACCGCCCAAAATCAGACCTGACGGATTGGCGATGCCTTGCCCTGCGATATCAGGGGCGGAACCGTGCACGGCTTCGAACATGCCGAAATCCGCGCCGATATTGGATGAACCGCCAAGACCAACAGAACCAGTAACTTCCGCCGCAACGTCAGAGATGATGTCGCCGTACAGATTCGTGGTTACGATCACGTCAAACATATCGGGGCGGTTGGCGACCTTCGCCGTACCGATGTCGATGATCATGTGTTCGTTTTCAATGTCGGGATATTCTGCGGCAATTTCGTCAAACACTTGATGGAACAGACCATCAGATATCTTCATGATGTTGTCTTTCGACATACAGGTGACTTTTTTGCGGTTATTGGCCTTCGCGTATTCGAACGCGTAGCGCATGATGCGTTCCGTTCCGGGACGGGAGATAACCTTCAGCGATGCCATAACGTCCTGTGACTGGCGATATTCGATACCACCGTAGAGATCTTCCTCATTCTCGCGGATAATGACCAGATCCATATTCGGGTGGTTGGTTTTAACAAAAGGGTGATAGGACACGCAGGGGCGCACATTGGCGAACAGGCCCAGAGATTTGCGGATAGTGACGTTCAGGGACTTAAAGCCGCCGCCTTGCGGGGTGGTGATCGGCGCTTTGAGAAAAACTTTGGTACGGCGCAGAGAATCCCATGCGCTTGGCTCTATACCATTGGCGATGCCGCGCTCATAAACCGCTTTACCGATTTCGATTTCTTCAACATCAAGCTCTGCGCCTGACGCATCCAGAATTTCCAATGTAGCGTCCATGATGGCGGGACCAATGCCGTCGCCTTTAGCAATGGTGATAGGTGTTTTTGTCATGATGGAGGGTCCCCTATAATGTCGTTCAATGCGGACAAAATCCTAACACTGTTCCCCATATAAATCTATGGGGGAAGCGACCGACTTTGCTTGACACATGATTGCAAGCCGTGGGAGTGTCTTAAAAAAATCTACAAAAGAAATTCAAGGACCGAATTCATGCATCTGCATATAGTATCGTTTATCTCTTTAGCCATTATCATTTTAATTGCCACCCTTTCCCCCGACCTCGCCTTCGCTGCTGAAACCGCAGGAGAAAGCATGGCAGAAAGTGTCTCTCAGCCAATCCCACCGCTGCATCCGGGCGCTTTGTTCTGTATTGTGGTCTTTGTAATCGCCTATTTCTTTGTGCTGATCGAAGAAAAGACACATCTGGCGAAATCGAAGCCGGTCATGGTTGGCGCGGCGGTGATCTGGATCACCATTGCGATTATTGCGCAGGATTACGGCTATACACGCGATGATATTCACCACGCCGTGTTTCATGGCCTAGAGGAATACGCGGCGTTGCTGTTGTTCCTGTTGGCGGCAATGACATACATCACCACCATGGAAAACCGCAATGTGTTCGAGGTTCTGCGAGCGAAGCTGGTTCAGGCGGGCATGAATATGCGTCAGCTCTTCTGGGCTACGGGTATCATCGCCTTCTTCCTGTCCCCGTTAGCAGATAACCTGACGACTGCGCTTGTACTGGGTGCTGTTATCATGGCTGTCGGTAAGCATGACCCTAAATTCGTAGCGCTGGCCTGTGTGAACGTGGTGGCGGCAGCCAACGCGGGTGGAGCATTTAGCCCGTTTGGCGATATTACGACGCTGATGGTCTGGCAGGCCAACAAGGTCACATTCTTTGAATTCTTTGCCTTGATCGGTCCATCCGCCGCGAACTTCCTTGTTCCCGCGATTGTGATGAGCTTCTTTGTTCCCAAAGATTTGCCTGATCCGCTTTCCGAAGAAGTGAAGCTGAAGCGCGGTGCAAAGCGCACAATCTTCCTTGGTATATGCACAATCGCCACAGCCGTGAGCTGTGAGCAGTTCCTCGGCTTACCGCCATTCCTTGGCATGATGGCCGGATTATCCATGTTGATGATCCTGTCCTATTACATCTCCATAACCGGTAAAGGCCGCACAGAGGACGAATTCAAGGTGCTGAAACTGATTAAAGGCGCAGAGTGGGACACATTGCTGTTCTTCTACGGCGTGATCTTCAGTGTTGGTGGTTTGAGCTTCCTTGGCTACATGGAACTGGCTTCCACTACCCTGTATGACGGTTACGGCGCAAGCATGACCAACATCGCTCTGGGTGTAGCTTCCGCGGTTATTGATAACATCCCTGTTATGTTCGCCGTGTTGACGATGGACCCACAAATGGACCACTTCCAGTGGTTACTGATCACCCTGACAACGGGTGTGGGTGGTTCTATGCTGTCTATCGGTTCTGCCGCCGGTGTTGCGTTGATGGGTACGGCTAAAGGTAAATACACCTTTATGACCCACCTGAAATGGGCACCGATTTTGGTGCTCGGCTATATTGCCGCGATTATCGTTCACTTCTGGTTGAACAGCCACATGATGGGGCAACCTCTGCATCCATAATGCCAGCGTCAGTCGTGCCAGATAATTGTCTCGGCTGACGAATTGAGGAGCTTTTTATCCTCGCTGCGCTTATAGACGTAGATACCTAAAACGGACAGGCCGATACCCCAGATCGCGCTTAAAGAAGCCATCACCGTTAAAACAGATGCGGCACGTTGCGTATCGAATATGATTACGTTGACGGGCCCGACTGATATATAGTACACGCCCATATTAAGAAAGGTATTTAGGCAGCGTCAGGGGTCGTAAATCCGCCCTTTAATTCTTCAAGGTCACCGCCCTGCTCTTCGAATTCTGCGACAGTGCCGCCGCGTTCAAAAAATAGAAACAGATCAAAATGTCTTTGGTTGATGGCTGCGGTAGACCACAGGCCAGCGCCTTCCAGCTTCAGCTGTTCATAATCGGCGCTTGTCATTCCATCGATCACAAGAACGTCTTCTGCGCTGTGCACTACTTCCATAATGCCCCAACCTGCAGCGTTTCTGCGATCAATAAATTCATCAATGATTATTTTGAAGCTGGCGTTGTCGATACCAGAAGGCTCATCAGAAACATCTTCGAATTGATTTACAAGACTCGTGGCCGCAAAAGAACGGTCAACGGTTTTGAAATTTCCTATGACAATATATCGCCAAGCCATGTGTACGCAGTTTTCTGTTTTTGAGAGCGCGCACAATGCCAATTATTTTCTATAATGTCAATCGTTTCTAAAATAGGGCTTTAAAACAAGCTCTTGATCGAATTTCGTTCTTGTAGCTGGGTCGCTTGTAACAAATTGAGACTGGAGCTTTGCGCCTCCCCCAGATCGAGGGCACGGCTGCGCAGATTGTCGAATTGCTCACGACGCGCCAGCTCATCTTCTGTCTCATCAAAAAGGCCTAGCAGCACGGCTTGCCCCGAGCCACTATCACTACTAACGCCGCTGCTGCCAAAATTGGCGCGCTGCCTGACAATGCCTGGATCGTACCGACAGCGCGACCAACGTTATTCACCGCGCCGGCAATCGTATTGATACCTTTGGCTAAGGGGACAATTCCGCCCATATTTTACTCCTGTGTTTTGATGTTAGAGATCAAAGAAAAAGCGACATCTGGTGGGATGCCGCTTTTTAATTCTTGGTGTGTCGTTCTTAAAAGGCTGTTTATGCCTCGGCTGTATACGAGCCCTGCCCTGATTGTCCTTCCGGATTTGCAACTCTTGGTACCGGATGCTGATCGATCATAAAGGCTGTTGTTCTTAAGTGCTTGCCCATCTCGCGGCTGTAATCCTGCGCATGGTCCTTGCAGTAATCTCTTGCTGCGAGCATGACTTCTACGTCAGTAAGCAACAAACGGTCATCTGTAGATTTTTCACCATCCAAACCAAAGACCACTTCTCTGAGTGCACCTTTTGGCGCATCTTCGACACCGATTACTTCAGCAGCAGGATTATCACGCAGACTCTGCACCAGCAGATGCGCAAAACCGGGCAGGTAGCCCTCTTCTTCAAACTTAAATGTTAATGACATAATGTATTTTTCCTCCGTAGCGAGGTGAACATACATAAAAAATAGCGTTTATGTCAACTTTTAATCGTTTACTTTAATTTGAGTTGTTACAGATAGCAGTGTAAACGCTAATGGCACATCCTGCTCTATGCGCCAAAGTGGCTTGGTACGGTCGTTTTGCCAGCCCAGAGCACGCACCGCGATGTCGCTGCTCACCTTTGGAGGAGTCTTCAAACATTATGCCGCGCGATGTGCGGGTGCGGTGTCGTTTTTATTGTCGTTATCGGCAGTATGCTGTTCCGGCAACATTAAGCCCATAATCGCATATACATCCTCATGCGGGCGTTGACCGTCTGCGCTCAAGAAACCTTGTTCTTCGAATTCCATGAGATCATATGCTTCGGGTGTCTCTCCGCCCCTAGCCCAACTCAGAAACTTTGATTCAGGCCTCTCGCGAACCATATGCTCAAGCCGCAATGTACGATTGGCTAGATACGCTTGGGCATCTGTCGCCTCACCAAAAGCCGCCTGCAATATCTCTAATTTGCGCACAGCAACTACATCCAGCCACTGATGTTCCAGCGTTGGTGCGTCTGCTGCTCTTTTCTTAACCGTTTCCCCGGATGTAAAATTTGTCTCGTGTCTCATGCCTTATTCTTTCTTTTTATTCAGCACAAGCGACGGAATATGAATCTTTGAGGCGAAAAAGTCAAGCAGCCTCTGCGACTACATATTTACTGAAACCCGACGGTAGAAAACCGGTTTTCTGTCGCCTTTATTTCAATATATTTGCTGGAAAACAGATGGATTTCAGTCAAATAACAGGACTAAAAGCCTATTTATTAGATTTTGTGCATAAAATAGGAAAAAAATGCCTACTTGGCCTTACAATAGACATATTTTAGCTTATAATTGTTTCCATATATTAATTCTTTATTAAGTAAAAACTGTTAATAAGTCAGGGTATGAAAATGTTTGGACAACTTTTTGCAAACTTAAAAGCCGACAATAACAATGAGCCGGCTGCTGCGCGCAGACGCTATACTCGCCGTGACATGGACCGTTGCGTCACTGTCATTAACGGCAAGACATATCCGGTTGAAAACTGGTCATTGGGCGGCGTATGCATCATGTCGGATGAACGTGAATTCGGCGTTAACGATGAAATTGATCTAACGGTCAAATTCAAGCTGCGGGACGAAATTATGGACATTCCGCATGCAGGACGCGTTGTACGCAAAGGCAACAACAAGGTTGCCTTTGAATTCAAACCACTGACACGCAGCACACGTAGCATGCTACAGAATGTTGTCGATGACTATGTTGCATCTCAGTTCGCGGCATCACAAAGCCAGCTGCATTAAAGCGCGGGCATATTTTTCAAAAGGGCCGTTTTAACGGCCTTTTTTTTAGCCGCCTCGAAACGGCGCATGATAACAGCGAGCTTAGCGCTCGCATCCTGCACTGTGTGTTGTTCCAGTGTTGAAACAGTGTTCATAAATCTCTCCTATTCGCCGAGTAAAGTGTTACGGCGGGGCGCATTTTCCGTCGTGCCCAGCAAGCCACGAAAGCCGGTCAGGATCGTGCCAAAACGGCTACGGTCACGCCCCAGCAAAGATGTACGGCGCGCTTCGCTTGCGTTTTCCGCATCTGCGATCGCCTGTGCTTCTGCGCTTGGTGTTTCAATAGCGGATGTCGTCGTCGGCAAGGGGGCTTGTTGAATAACGATTGGTTGCGGCGATGGTACGCTCGGTCTTGAGGCTAAACTTCCCATGCGAAGTCTCCTTTCAATGTTGTGATTTTTTGTGTTTGCGTAAGGTGGCGATAAAGTTGCCACGGCGTAAAAATAAAACGGTTATGAACACCAAGGATGCGTTTAACCGCCTCGACACAACTGAACAAGCCAACAGGTGCAGGCTTAGCCGTTCGGGATAGAGCAGCGGGAATAACAATATGCCCGCGTCCGCACATCCAGCGCGGCAGATCAAAATCCGGCGCGACATGATGAACATTCACATCGGTGTAATTCGATAACGGGTCAACTGTGATCCAGCGTTCGCCATCATTCAGCAAAACCGCGCAATGACGAAAACGGGGTTTGAGAATTTTCAACCACGGCAAGTCAGCTTGCCCGCTGAAGACAACCCACGCTTTCATATTTGTAGAAACATTATTTAAGGCGTTCATTCTGCAGCCATCCCTTCCACGAATTGCATGTTCATATTGGTGTTTTCATAGATGATGGCTTCCCGCGCCCAATCTTCATGACTTTCACGCGATGTCTCGATGATTCCTTTTTTCTCGAGTACCAGTCCGATTCGCTCCATCGCCTCGCGCCAAAGCTGATAGGCACGAATTTCTTTTGTGCGATAGGGATCAGGCGGAAGGTGGCGACGGCCGTAATGGCGCAGAACCAGCAAGTGGTCACGAACCAGACGACGGGTGCGCACCAAACGATCCAGAACTTTTAAAATATCCAAAGGCTCACAAGGGCGTGGATAAAGGCCCGCCCCTGCCGAGAATCGAGCGCCATCAACCCGTGCCGCTTGCGCGGTGATAAACCAGAACCACGCTTCCTCTGCATCCTTGAAAGGTATTGTATTCTTTGACTTATCGGCGTTTTTTGTATCGGAAATCGTTCTTTTCATCGTTTGGCCCCTCCAGAATTTAGATATATTTGTTCCCTTTATGTTCTTATTTGTGATATATATTTTAGATCGAGTCAAGGATTAAATAAGATTTTATTCCTATTTATTTTTCATGCCGTTAATGGGACTATCCTCCTATGCTCACGCACGAAAATATCTGGCTTGCAATTGACCGACTGGCTAAGGCTTTCGGCTATTCACCATCCGGCCTCGCCCGACAGGCCGGCCTTGATCCGACATCCTTTAACAAGAGCAAACGCCATAGCCCCGAAGGCAAACCACGATGGCCGTCGACAGAAAGTGTTTCAAAAATTCTGGCTGTGACGGGCGCGACGATGAATGAATTTATTTCCCTGATTGACCACGAGAACGAGAGAGACCCTGCACGTACCATGAAGACTGAAGACATAGCTCAAGAAGCCGCCCGTATTTTGCTCAACACCGAATCCGTTTTGTTTAACGCGCGCGATCCGTTCACTTTAAAATCGGGTCGTAAAAGCCCCGTGTATATCGATTGTCGTCGTTTGATTTCATTCGTGAAAGAGCGCGAATTCCTGATGGATGCAGCGGCGCATATTCTTTCCTCCGAAGTCGGCAGCGAGAATATCGATG
>CAYGQG010000051.1:0-12740 GCA_964351955.1 uncultured Micavibrio sp.
CCTGGGGCTGTAGCAGGTCCCAAGGGTATGGCTGTTCGCCATTTAAAGAGGTACGTGAGCTGGGTTCAGAACGTCGTGAGACAGTTCGGTCCCTATCTGCCGTGGGAGTTGGAGTTTTGAGAAGAGTTGCCCTTAGTACGAGAGGACCGGGGTGAACGAACCTCTGGTGTATCTGTTGTTCCGCCAGGAGCACCGCAGAGTAGCTATGTTCGGACAGGATAACCGCTGAAAGCATCTAAGCGGGAAGCCCCCTTCGATACTAGGACTCCCTATCAGAGCCGTGGAAGACCACCACGTTGATAGGCTGGATGTGGAAGTATGGCAACATATGAAGCTAACCAGTACTAATTGCTCGATCGGCTTGAATTTATATTACGTAATGGATTTATACATGCCATTACTCACGCGCAGCGGTAAGTTTACTGCTAAACATATGAATTTAAGTTCTCTGTAATGTTTTGTTACAGATTTTTGGTTAAAGTCTTTTCATCTTTTAAGAGTGGTTTCTAATGATCTGGTGGTTATAGCGAGAGTGAAACACCCCATCCCATCCCGAACTGGAACGTGAAACCTCTTAGCGACGATGGTACTTCGTCTTAAGGCGCGGGAGAGTAGTTCGCTGCCAGATCTTTTGAACCCATTCTTAAAAACGCAAACAAAACTATGTTTTGCTTTGCAATTTCAAACTTATTCGATGACTTAACAGACCGCCCTTCGGGGCGGTTTTTGTTTGTTCTATGTAGGTGACTGGTCGCTGATTTAAGCCGCTTCTTCGTTTTCTTCCTGAAGCATTGCCAGCATGTTGGCTTCCACGGTTTTGGGATCTTTGCGTAGTGTCGCGTAAAGCTCTTGTGACATTGCGTCAGGGAAGATGTCTTCTTCACCGTTTTTAATCGCTTCGATCGTCGCTTGCGTCACTATGCTTGGTGAAAATTTATCGAGATGTATGTCTTTGGTCATATCGGTTTCGATAGGGCCGGGGTAAACGCCGATAACATGCGTGCCTTGTTCTTTTAGGTCCAGGCGGTGGCTAAGGATTAGCGATTGCGCCGCGTATTTGGAAACGCAGTATGATGCAAGCCCGGGAAAGGTGACGTGGCCGGCAATAGATGAGACGGTGATTAATACGCCGCCACCATTCTTTTTTAAGACCGGAGCAAAGGCCTGCGTTATTAAGAGCGGGCCGATATAGTTGACTTCGAATTGCTTGCGTGCGTTTTCAGCCGCATCGTTATCATTGGTGGAATCCATAAACAGGATACCGGCATTGTTGATCAAGATTTCAACATCGTCAGCTGTATTGGCTGCGGCTTCAATGTCAGCAGTGTTTGTTACATCGAGTTGGATGGGGATCAGAATGTCCGGTGCTTGTGCCACGAATTCCTCAACGCTTGTGAGGTCGCGCACCCCCAGATATACTTTCTTTGCGCCGTTTTTTAAAAATTCTTCGGCATAGGCTTTCCCGATGCCGCGGTTGGCACCTGTGATCAGTACGGTTTTTTTTTCAATATCCATGATTTTCCCTTTGGTGGTTGGACAATAGCAGTGTCATAAGATTTTTATATAAATTATGGCAGTGTTGTTTTGTTTCAACCCGAAACTTGGGATACCGCGGTTAGTGCGATTTAATCTTCTTCAGCAATAGCGGCGATACCTGCGCCGGAACGAGCAGGCATGGATTGGAATTCGCCTTGTTTCTCAACAATAATCTCCGGTCCTGTGAAGTTACGGTATAGGCCGAATACGAACGCCAGTGCAAAGATGATGGTGAATGCGCTGAAGAATGTCATTAAGCCGATTGTTTGCATTAAGAAGCCAAGCAATATGGGCGAGATACATGCGCCCATGCCGTTAATCAGGATCAGAGAAGCGGTGGCCGAGGTCATTTGGCTGGTTTTCAGGCGGTCGTTCATCATCGCCGCGCCGATGCTGTAGATCGCAGTGGAGCAACCACCAACCATAAGCGCGCAGACATAAATCCATTCTGTATCCAGCACGAGCCAGAGGCTGAATATCATCCCTATCAAGCATGTGCCAATGATTACTTTTCGTCGATCAAGGCGATCCGATAGCCAGCCGGCGGCAAGCGGTAAGGCCGCGCAGCCCAGAACATAGGCCGCCATAAGGAATGAGATCTGAGCTATATCGAGGCCCATCGTT
This sequence comes from uncultured Micavibrio sp., assembly GCA_964351955.1. Taxonomy (GTDB): domain Bacteria; phylum Pseudomonadota; class Alphaproteobacteria; order Micavibrionales; family Micavibrionaceae; genus TMED27. The sequence goes on from CAYGQG010000051.1 coordinate 2,161, forward strand.
CGTGCGAATACCGGTCCGATGCCGAGCATACCCGCGTTCATAAACCCGCAAGAAAATACGCAGATAACGGCAAGAGGCGATGTTTTAATCAGTTTTTTGAACGACAGGTTTTCAACTTCCTCAAAGCCCGGTGTGGCTTTGTTAGCCAGCGTTATCGGCATGAGCGAGAGGGATATAAGGATAGAGATCAGAACGAATAGCCCTATGGTTTCGATAGAGCCGAAATTGATCAAAAACTGTCCGGCGAACAGTCCCCCATTTACGACAAAAATATAGGAGCTGAGGATTTGCCCGCGAAGACGGTTCGGCGCGATATTGTTCAGCCAACTTTCGGCAACGATGAACAGTCCGACAAAGCTAAGCCCGCTGATGAACCTGACAACGGACCATATATAGGGATCGACAAATATGCCTTGTACCAAAACCGTAGTCGAAGCCAACGAGGCGAACCCCGCAAAGACCCGAATATGCCCGACGGATTTGATCATACGCGGGACGATGAACCATCCGGCAAGATAACCGCAGTAATACATCGACATGATTATCCCGATTGCGGCGAGGGCAAAGCCGTCAAGCTCGGCACGCAAGGCCAATAAAGTGCCTTGTAACCCGTTTCCGACCATGATCATGAACATCGCGATCAGTAACGGCCAGACGAGCATTAGGGTTGTGCGGATAAGAGGCGGTTGGGCGGGTGTGTTCATGCGCCCATGAAAGCATATTAACGCGCTAATGCAACCGAAGTTTACTGATGTGAATTATAAATCTTTTGCTATCGGTGTTTTGGGCGCGGCAACGAAATCGGTGAGGGCTTGTAGAGTGTTTCCCGTTGCGTCAGGCGTGGCCTGAAGTTTTTCGGCGCTGAAGTTCAAGCGGTTGACCCAAACAGTCGGGTAACCAAACCATTTAGCGCCAGCCGCATCCCATGCAGCGAAAGCGCAGAAGGCGATGTTTTTCTTGGGAATTTTATAATGTGCCGTGCCCAAGTTGTAAGCGTCGGGGTGTGGCTTGAATGCTTCTGCCTTATCGGTGGAGAGGTATTCGAATGCGCCCTCAAGTCCGTTATTTCGTGCGTTGATCCGTAACATTTCTTCGCTAAAATTCGATAAAAAGGAAAGCTGTATGTTGTTCTGTTGAAGGTGGCTGATGGCAGCAGGGACATCCGGCTAGACTTTTAATTTGAGCCACGCCTGTAACAGCGCCGTTTTCTGCGCATCTGTTATTTCGAGTTTGTTGTTATGCACCGTGTAAACGAGCGCGTCCTCGATGATTTCTTGAAATCCTTTGTACTGCGCTCCGCTTGTCCGTAGCCATGTGTAGGCGAAGGTTTTATTGAACCATTGCTGTGAAAAATTGGGAGTGTCGGGGAATGTGTCATTGCCGAGTTTCAGGATTGGTTTCGGGTTAAATATCGGGAAGGCATCAAAGCAGACGGCTTTTATTGCGGATGATTGCGCGGTTGCTGCGATTGCCATTCTTGATAATGGATTAGCCATCGCGGTTCCAACCAATGCGCTAGCGCTAGCCACAGATATAAATTTTCGTCGGTTCATGCTGCGGATTTTTCCGGTTATTTATGGTCTATCTGATTTTTTCGGAAGCGAGATAGGGAAAGTTACATATATCTCAAATTTGCGCGGTTTTGATCCGCCGTGATATTACTAATAAAAGGTTAACAAATTGAGAGGGTCATCATGAAACGTAAGAAATCCATAATCATTACCATTGCGGTTTTGTTTCATCTCTCCCTCATTGTTATAGCAGCGGCGAATGTCACGAGCGCTTCAGTGAAAAGTGAAAGCGTTGTGCAAGCTATACAGGTGGCTGAATAGCCCATCTTCATTGAAACCTGCGCCTAAAGGCGTATATTGCTTCGTATACTCATTTATACGGAACTTGTTATGCATTTCTATATGGTCATTTCTCTTGCTGTGTTCGCGTTGTTTGTTCCCGCTACGGTTACGGCTCACGAGCATGAATCCCATCGTGAGCAGGTCGAAAAGAAAGTAGCCACCCCGCAGGCGGATGTTGTTGCGGTTCGTGGCCCTATATCCATGATACAGGCAGGTGGCGGCAATATCGGTATATTCTCCGGTGATGACGGTGTTTTTATGATCGACAGTTCTTACGCCGAAAACAATCCGGCTGTTGATGCGGCGATCATGACGATTACCGAACAGCCCGTGAAGATTTTGATGAACACACATTGGCATCAGGACCACACAGGCGGCAACGCCCATCAGAATGAAAAAGGCGCGAAGTTGATTGCGCATGAAAACGTATATAAGCGGTTGAAAGAAGGGCAGACGATTACGGCTTTTGATAAGGTTGTTCCCCCCGCAGCGGCGGAAGCTTTGCCCGAAGAAACCTTCAAGGAAGCGAGTGAGATGAGGCTGAATGGGCATACTCTCAAGATTATTCCTGTTTCTTCCGCACATACGGATGGTGACAGCTTTGTGTTCTGGCCGGAGTTGAATGTTATCCAGACGGGAGATTTATTCTTTAACGGGTTTTGGCCATTCATTGACGGCAGCTCTGGTGGTGATATTTACGGCATGATTGCCGCGACGGACCAGATGTTGATGCTTGCGGATGAAGAGACCCGTATTATTCCCGGTCATGGCCCGTTGGCGAATAGAGCAGATTTGCAGGGATATAACGCTATGCTCCGGGAGGTTGCGGACCGTGTGAGTACCGCACAATCGCAAGAACAGAGTTTGGACCAGTTTCTAGCCGGATGGCCTCTTTCTGATTATGAAGAAGAATGGGGTGACGGGTTTTTACCAACCGAGAAATTTGTTCGCATTGTATGGGATGTAATACAATAAGATATGGGAATATTTCTAAGAGCATTAACGCTTGTTTTGTTATTCGGCTGCGTGATCGTGCTGCCGCAGGCTGCGCATGCGCAACCACGTTGCGGCGATGTCGATAACGGTCTCGTTGATGATGTTTATGATATTGCCAAAGATATCCGTTTTTATCGCGATTATCGTGAGCCGATCAAAGGGGTTTGCGATGCGATGGAGGCGCTGGAAAATTTTCAGGACAGTAAAGCGTTATCCAAAAAAGATCAGGATGTTTTGGATGATCGTGCCGACGCGCTTGTCGAGACAGTAGAGCAGCAACTCGAAGATTTGCAGGGTGATCTTAAAGCTGTTGAATTGTGGGTACGGTTTGATGCGGATAATGATCGGGCGCGTTTGCGCCGCATTGTGCGTATTCGTGATGCACGTGAACGGATACAGACAGGTATAGCTAATCTTAATACCAGCCAGCAGAGTGCGATAAAACTGGCTCGTCCGATCAAGTAGGCTTGTCTGTGATGCTCTATGTGTGTCATCGGACTAAGCCACAGAAATCGCTTGCCCTTTAATTCTAAACCGCGTTTAATGCTGGCATTAACTTTGGTTTATTCGTGCTTTTTACCCTTTCACGTCACTGGCTCGAACCCAAAGGATTTAACTAGACGAAGGAGTATTGCGCGATATGGCAACCGGTACAGTAAAATGGTTTAACCCTGAAAAAGGCTTCGGCTTTATAGTTCCAGATGATGGCGGCAAAGATGTTTTTGTACACATTACAGCTGTTGAGGAAGCGGGTTTCAAAACCTTGGATGAAGGTCAAAAGCTTGAATTCGAATTACAAGATAATCGCGGTAAGCAGGCAGCTACAAACTTAAAAGCAGCCTAAATACATGCAGAGGACATTTCTGATGAGGTTCTTGTCCACACATAGAGTAATACTTTTAGTAGCGTCCCTTGTTTTTGCGGGGGGCGCTTCTGTTTTTTTTGGACAGGCTGCGGCGCAGGATGTTCAGGCTAAAAAAACGGTAGAAACGGTATCGATAGCGGTTAAGGACGATGTGCGCTATATCAGCGCTTACGGCATTCCAAGACATATCGCTAATAATTATCAAGCCAAGGGGATTGTTCCTAAAAGCTATGCTTTCAAGGTTGATGCTACGCCCACAGCCGCCAAAAAGCCGACCACTATTCTTGTTGGTGATGTTTTTGGTGTGTCGTTGGATGGCGTGCCGATCAAGCATGCGACGCAGGGGCTCTGGAATAACAAATCCGAATGGCCTCGTCTAAAGACCAGTCTTGATTCGTATGGCGGTGTTATGATGGGCAGTGATTACATTTATGCCGGCGTGCCCAGCGGTCTTGTTTCAAAGGATTTAAGTCATGTCGGTTATGCGGCGGACGGTTTTCCGATTTTTGTGAGCAAAGAAAACAAGCTTGAAACTAGCTACCGTTTAAGAACGGGAACCCGCACGGAGCGACCTTTAGGGCCCGGTGGTGTGTTTGATGGTCAATATCTGACCGATTACCGCCATATCCCGAAAGCCGGGCTTTTGGATGCGTGTAACGGTGTGAAAGTTAAAAATAAGTTCTATATCTATATCATTACCAAAGATGCACCGCATTTGCCTTTATGCTGGACCGGTACACCGGACCCGACGTTTCTAGCATCTAGTGGTGCAATCGTGGAGCAACCCAACAAGGGTAGTGATCGTTTTGGCGTTCAGGATATGGAACAAAGCCTTCGCTAAGGCTTTATTGCTCCGAGGCTCTTTACACAAGATAAGGACATTTCCGTGATGAAACCGATACAACGCATATTTCAAACAATTCTTGTTCTCGTATTTTTCTCTGGCGCGGCTGTCTTGTCGCCTGTACTTGCTCAAAATCCCGTTGGTATAGGGGGTGAAGCGCCCGTACTGGATTTATTGAACCAGAATGAAGAGCAGGTGACCCTGGATAAACTCAGCGGTGAAAAAGGCGCTGTTATTGCCTTCATACGTTCGCTGGATTGGTGTCCGTATTGCAAATTGCAGGTGGTGGAGCTAAACACAAACGCCGAGCAGATAGAGGCCTTGGGCTATAATATTGCCGCGGTCAGTTACGATGCTCCTGATGCTCTTATGGCTTTTGCTGATAAGTTTGATGTTGGAATCAACCTTCTGTCTGACCCTGAATCCGATACGATTAAGGCTTTTGGTATTTTGAATGAAGATTTTGACGCGGATCACTTCGCTTACGGCGTTCCGCATCCGCATATCTTTGTTGTCTCAAAGGAAGGTGTTGTGTTGGAAGTCCTTGCTGAAGAGGGTTACAAAGACCGTCCATCAATTGAAACTATCCTCAAAAGTCTCAATTCTCATTAAAAAATTTGACGTATTTGCGCATATTTTTGTGCACTGCATGACTAAAATTTGTCTTTTTCTGCAAAAAAATGTACTCTCTTGGAGCATTACCACTAAATAGAGCTACAACTTTTTTGAGGAGAAGACACCATGATAGCATGTGCATCAGCCAGTGGAGGCGTTATGTTTATACCCGAAGAAATTGAACGTGAAACCAAATCGGTATCGTATTCAGAATTCGTAGAGCAAGAAGCTCCGAAGAAAAAGCTTGGGCTTTTCGGTAAGAAGACATCAGCAGACGAGCAACAAGAAGACAGCTCAAAAGTCGCTTAATTTTTTTCAAATGTTATAAATTCAGTATCACAAACCGGGGTTTCCCCGGTTTTTTGATGAGGGAACACTTTTGACTTGCCTTGGGCATCTAATTGCTTAATCTACGCTCCGTTAGTGCTGCTTGAGAGGTTTACATGGACATTACTAAAATATCTATCGGTGACGATGCACCCAAAGTCGTCAATGCAATTATAGAGAACCCGCTGGGCGGTGTTCCGGTTAAATACGAGTTGGATAAAGATTCCGGCGCGATGATTGTTGACCGGTTTTTGCATACCTCGATGTTCTATCCCGGCAATTACGGATTTATTCCGCATACATTATCCGGTGATGGTGACCCTGTTGATATCATCGCTGTCGGTCGCACACCTGTTATGCCCGGTGCTGTAATGGCTATGCGCCCTGTCGGTGTGTTGTTGATGGAAGACGAGGCCGGTATGGACGAGAAGATCGTTGCTGTGCCTGCGCCGCATATTCACCCGTTTCACGATAAGATCCAGAATTACACCGATTTGCCTGAAATCAATCGTATGCAGATTGAGCATTTCTTTGAGCATTACAAAGATCTGGAAAAGGGCAAGTGGGTGAATACATCCCGCTGGGGTGATGCTGACGAAGCTCGCAAGATGATTTCCGAAGGTGTCGAGCGCGCTAAATCACTTAAAGCCGCCTAAATCGAGAATTTATCCAACACGATGACGTTATCGTAGCCGAGGCCTTGCAGGTACTCGACGGCTTGAACGCTGCGCACATTTCCGGCGCAGACGAAGGCGAGGAGCTTGTCTTTGGGCAGTTCCTCATGGCGCTGCGGTACTGTTGAAACTTCCATATGAATGAGATTGTCTGAAGGGATAGGGTCGGCGGCGAGTTCTTCGTCGCGGCGAACATCAACAACAATGTGCTCTTTTTGGGCTAGCTCGCTCATGCTGATCATTTCGGTCATGTGTTTATCCTGTGTTTGTGGTGTCCAATTTGCATTGCCATTTTTGCAATGGTCGCAGGTTTTATCTTTCTTCAGGTGCAGAGTTTGCATCCGCAGGTTCGCGAAATCAAATGTTAAAACCGTTCCCGGTTGCGCGGATGGTTTACCGAGCAGGGCGAGCAGCAACAGGTGTGCCTGATACATTCCTGTTAGCCCCGCCGATGTTCCAAGAATGCCGGCCTCGTTACAGTTACGTGCATCATTGGGGAGTTCGGGGAACAGGCAATGATAGCAGGGGTAGTCTTTTGCGAAGCCAGCGAAGTATCCGATTTGTCCCTGCCATTGACTGACGCTGGCGGAGATGAGTGGAATTTCGTGTCTGATGGAAAGTGTATTTAAGAGCGTCTTCGTTTCGAAATTATCGCTACCATCGAGCAGGATGTTGAAATCCTTTTTATCAATATCGTCTTCGGTAAATCTTTTTGGATACGCTTCGATCTGTATTTCGGGGTTGAGGTTGCTTGCGTATTGCGCGGCTGCCTCCGCCTTGTTCTCTCCGATTTGATCGTCTTTATAGAGAGTCTGGCGGTGCAGGTTTGAACGGCTGATATTGTCGTCATCATAAATCGAAATGTGACCGATGCCCGCCGCAGCGAGATAGGGGAGGGCTGCGCAGCCGAGACCGCCCGCGCCAATGATCGCGATGTGTGTTTCGCCCAATCGTTTTTGATCGACCGTCGAAATGTCGGGCAGGGCTAGTTGGCGTTGGTAACGTTCGGGAGCAAGGCTCATGATTGTTGATGCCAAAAGGGTTTGTCTATCAACGGCGTGGATGCTTCGGCGCTTTCTTGTGGTGCGATGATGCCCGCAAGATATGCGGCGCGTCCTGCTTCGATGGATTGCGCGAAGGCTTTTGCCATGACGGGTGGATCGCCCGCTTTGGCGACGGCGGTGTTCAGCAACACAGCATCGTAGCCCATTTCCATCACTTGCGCTGCGTGGGATGGTGCGCCGATGCCTGCGTCCACGACCAGAGTAATGTTCGGATAGCGATCGCGTAGAAGTTTAAGCGCGTATGGGTTGTTGAGGCCACGCCCCGAACCGATCGGTGCGCCCCACGGCATGAGGATGGTACAACCTGCGTCAACAAGCTTCTGTGCGAGAACCAGATCATCGGTCATATACGGGAAGACATTGAAGCCTTTTTCGACCAGCGTTTCAGTTGCATCGACCAACCCGTAAGGGTCGGGTTGCAAGGTATAATCATCGCCGATGATTTCCAATTTTATCCAGTTCGTATCGAAAATTTCGCGCGCCATCTCGGCGGTGGTGACGGCTTCTTTCACGGAATGGCATCCGGCGGTGTTCGGCAGTACGGGCAGATCGAAACCTTTAATAATGTTCCAGAAATCCTGCCCTTTACCCGCCTTGCTTTCGCGGCGCAGGGATACGGTGACGAGGCCGGGTTGCGCGGCCTCGATAGATTGTTCCAACGCTTTGGGCGAGGGGTATTGCGCCGTGCCTAAAAACAGTCGTGATTGCAGAATGGTATCGCCGATGTTTAATGATGTGCTCATTTATCCCCCCTGCATTGGTGCGACGATTTCGATGATGTCGCCATCGTGAATGAATATTTGGGCGTAATCGCCTTTGGGTATGACGTTGCCGTTATGCGCGACCGCAATCATCATGCCGATTACTTCTTCCTGTGCCAGCACGTCATATAAATTTAGCGGCGCTTCGTAGTCGCTGGGGAAGTCTTTAGGCTGCCCGTTGATGGTGATTTTCATCGCTCGTTCCTTTGTTAAAGAGGGGCATAAATTCATGCGTTTTATTTTGTATATGGTCTGCTACACACTCGGCCATAACAGGCGCAAGCAAGTACCCGTGGCGGAATAGTCCGTTGCAGGAGATAGTGTTTGTTTCCTCATCAATACGGATGCGCGGCAAATTGTCATCGTATGACGGGCGAATGCCCGCTTTCAGCTCGATAATTTCCGCTTCGCCGAAGCTAGGGTGCAGCGCATAGAGCGCACTCATCAGCTCCATAGAAGACCGTAGGGAGACGCTTTCGTCCGCGCTTTCGATCACGGTTGCACCGATCATGAAGATGCCGTCTCCGCGCGGAATAATGTAAAGCGGATAGCGGGGATGCATGAGCCGTACGGGACGGGACAGTTCGAATTCGGGGTTATGCACGAGCAATGTTTCGCCCTTAACCCCGCGCAGGTTTTTGTCGTCCGCCGCCATGCCGCGGCAATCGATTGTCCAATCGGTGTTCTGTGGTGGCTCGGCGCTGTTTATCAACGTTACGTCGTTATCTTTTAGCCATGAACATAGAGCCGCCATTGTTTTATGCGGGTCGAGATGTGCTTCGCTTTTGATATGAATGCCGTTTTGGAATTGATCATGCAGGGCGGGCTCGATGTCTTGTGCGTTCACGGGCGTTTGCGCGTCGGCGGGAAGATGCGTTTTAAAACGCTCAAGAATGTAGCGGTCTTCGCTATGAGCGATCAGCAGAGAACCTTGTTTGCTAAATCCGGTATCAAGGGGGGTGTTTTCCCAGATGTCGATGGAGGCTAGCCCAGCAGTAACCCATGTCATATCCATATGCTCGATTTCGGCATAGGGCGCAAGCATGCCACCGGCCATGAAGCTTGCGTTATCGGCGGGGAAGCCCCAATCCTTCATAAGGGGGTCGGATAGGGTTATCTGCGTATCGGGTAAGGCATTTTTAAGCGTATAAGCCACGCTCAGCCCCATAATGCCAGCGCCACGAATGGCTATGTTCAGATTGGTTGTCATTTCTCACACTTCCTACGCTGATTTTAATCAGATCAGGTTCAAGGTGTATAATCTCAGCCACGCTCCGTAAGGGTTTGCGGGCACCACCGTTGAGTAATTAGACCTTGAGAATATGCCGATATGGTAAAAAGTCAATGCGGGTGCTTGATTTATCAGATGCGAGGGGCTATAACCCGTACTCCATTCATTCTATAGGGCTTTAGGCTCTATATTCTTTCGGTATCGCGGGATGGAGCAGCCCGGTAGCTCGTCAGGCTCATAACCTGAAGGTCGTAGGTTCAAATCCTACTCCCGCAACCAATTTTTTCAATGACTTAGGCGACGTTTGTAGACATAAGTCAGCGGAAAAATTCCTAAAAAGCACTTACACACTCCTTACACACTTTTACTAATCCTTACGGTTTTGTCCGTAAAATGGAAAAAGGGAGTGCTTTTTCATGCAGAAACATCAAATCATGGGCGGCAAGGTCAATGTCTATAAGCGCGGCAGAAGCGGATATTGGCAGGCCTCAGCGTACTTACAAGGAAAGAATCATAGGGTTTCAACCAAAAGCGATAGCTTGCAACTGGCCAAAGACTTTGCTGAAGACTGGTACTTAACCCTTCGCGGCAAATCTAACGCAGGGCTTCTTAAATACGAAAAGAGTTTCTCAGAGGTCGCCGACGTGTTCATGGATGAGTACACGGTTATAACCGAAGGACAACGAAGCTCCCGCTGGACGGAAGGCCATGCAATTCGGTTACGTGTTCACCTCAATCCGTTCTTCGGCGAGATGGGTATCTCCGGTGTTACGGCCAGTCAGGTACAGGCCTATCGCGTTCATCGTGCCAAGTCGGCAGGTAAGGTTAATCCCAACGCGATGGATAATCGCCCTGTGAAGGATAAGCCTCCTGCACGTTCAACCATCCATAACGAATTAATAACGCTCCGACAGGTGCTTAAAACGGCAGTGCGACATGGTTGGCTTGATACTATGCCTGATCTTGAGCCTCCGTATAAAACCAGAGGCAAGATCGTCCGTCGTCCGTGGTTTTCACCCACGGAATATAAACAGCTCTACACAGCAACCAGAGCTTACTCAAAAGAATGCCAGCCGCATTACCGCTGGAATGCGGAGCAGGTGCATGACTTCGTTCTGTTCATGGCCAATACCGGCCTTCGTCCCGATGAGGCTAGGAACCTTGAGCATCGGGATATAGAGATTGTCAAAGATCAAGCCACAGGCGAGACAATCTTAGAAATCGAAGTACGCGGAAAGCGCGGCGTTGGGTATTGCAAAAGCACACCCGGTGCTGTGCATCCATACGAGCGTCTGCGGGATCGTCCGAAACCAGGTGACAGTGATGAAAAACACGTTCTCTTACCGGAAC
>CAYGQG010000052.1:0-12647 GCA_964351955.1 uncultured Micavibrio sp.
ACATAATGCTGGATCAACTTAAAGTGCCTAGTGATGAGCGTGACTTTTCGCATATCTCCGCCGATTACGCATTAAACTCTGGCACAGAGATTGATAAGCCCGAAGGCGTGTTCCCCCGTATAGTTGATGAACCCGAAGCCGAGAGAGCAGCGGGATAATGTGGATCGACTCCCATTGTCACTTGAATCACGAACGCTTTGAAGGCGCAGACCCGCATGCAACGGCTGATGAAGCTGTAGCCGATCAAACAGACGGCATGGTTAGCATCTGCTGCCGCATATCTGATGAATTTCCGTCCTTGCTCAAAATCGCCCAGAGCCACGATAAAGTCTGGTGCACGATTGGCACGCACCCGCATAATGCGGGCGATCAAGCCGAACGCGCTGTCACGCTCGAAGATCTGATTGAAAAAGCGAACAGCGACCCGAACATTGTCGGTATCGGCGAAAGCGGTCTTGATTATTACTACGATTACGCGCCGCGTGACCAACAGGCTGAAGCCTTTCGTAAACATATCCGTGCTTGCATAGAGACTGATCTACCGCTTGTGGTTCACGCACGCGATGCGGATGATGACATCGCGCAGATATTGGTGGAGGAGGGCAAAGGCACAAAACTCAAAGGCGTGTTACATAGCTTTAGCTCGGGACGGGGGCTGTTTGAAACCGGACTTGATCTGGGCTTCTATATTTCCTTCTCCGGCATGGTGACGTTCAAGAATGCGCAGGAAATCCGTGATGTCGCGCTCGGCACACCTGCCGACAAAATCCTCGTGGAAACAGATGCACCTTTTCTTGCGCCGACACCGCACCGTGGCAAAATGAATACGCCGGCCTATGTTAAACATACTGGTGAATTTTTAGCGGAGCTTCGCGGTGTAGATGCAGACAGCTTTGCCAAACAGACAACAGATAATTTTTACAGATTGTTCAACAAGGCCAAAACATGAGCACGGGCGAGATCATAGTTCTGGGATGTGGGAATTCGACAGGCGTTCCCGCCATCGGTAATTATTGGGGCACCTGCGATCCGACAGACCCTAAAAACGCCCGTACCCGTTCCAGCATTTTTGTGAAATATAAAGACACCAGTATCGTCGTCGACACTGGCCCTGATTTCCGTACACAGATTAATCGTGAAAATATCGACCATCTCGACGGTGCATTCTACAGCCACGCACATAGTGATCATGTAAACGGGATAGACGAGCTGCGTCTGATCAAATATCGGAATGAGAAACTGGTCCCGTTCTATAGTGACATCGAGACATTCGAAGACTTGCGCCACCGCTTCCCCTATTTGTTTACTGGCTGGCAAAGCAACCTTTACCCGCCCGTGCTTGAGCCGAATGTCCTGGACGAAGAGCATTTCGGTAAACCGCAGACCTTTATGGACATTGAGTTCATTCCGTTCGTACAAGATCACGGTACGGTGGATAGCATCGGTTATCGTTTTGGTGATTTTGCCTACAGTGTCGATTTGGTTGATCTTTATGAACCTGCTGTCCAAGCCCTCAGAGGTGTAAAGACATGGCTGGTCGACTGCGCAGGATATAATTATACCGAAAACAAAGTGCATGCACATATTCAGAAAATCTATGATTTGAACAAGCAAATCGGAGCGGAGCAGGTGTATTTAACCAGCTTGACCCTCTCTATGGATTACAAGACTCTATGCGAAGAGCTTGACGAAGGTTATCTTCCCGCCTATGACGGGCTTCAACTTTCATTTAAAGCGTAATCCATGCCCCCACCACTTCTCCTATCAGTCAAAGACGCGATGGTGCGTTATAGCGAAGAACCGCTATTCACCAATCTGGATTTTAACATTCATGCGGGTGTACGTATCGCGCTCGTCGGTAAAAACGGTGCTGGTAAATCAACACTCATGAATATCATTACAGGCGCGCAAGAGCTGGATGATGGTGAACGATGGGAAGAGGCAGGAACCACGATCGGTTACCTGCGTCAGGATATTACGCCCAAAGAGGGCGAAACCGTTTTCGAATATATCTTCAGCGAAATTGAACACGAGGAACGTGAACTTCACGCCTATAAGGTCGATATTGTCGCCGATGCGTTGCAACTGGATGTTGATGCCAAAATGACCCGCTTATCGGGTGGACAGCTGCGTAGAGCAGGGCTTGCCCGCGCATTAGTGGAAGAGCCGGATATCTTGCTCTTGGATGAACCTACAAACCACCTTGATCTCGAGGCGATAGAATGGCTGGAGGACTATTTAAACGGTTATCGCGGCACGCTGCTATGTATTTCCCACGACCGCACGTTCCTGTCCAATATCACCAATCAGGTTTTCTGGCTTGATAGGGGGCAGTTGAAAGTCAGCCCACGCGGGTTCAAATATTTCGATGAATGGTCGGAAATGTTGCTGGAACAAGAAGAGCGAGAGCTTAAAAACCGCAAAGCCATTGTCGCGATGGAGGTAGAGTGGGCCAGCAAAGGTGTAAAGGCCCGCCGTAAACGCAATGTGCGCAGACTGGAACAAATGCGTGAAGCGCGGGATAAGCTCAAAGCCGATGAATCCGCACACAAACGCGCCACCGCTAAAATCAATTTCGAGCCCTTAAAAGACATTGAGAACAGCTCCAAAGTCGTTGCCGAATTTTATAATGTTCATAAGACATTTGAAGAAGACGGCAAGACGATCAATATTCTCGATAAATTCTCCATGCGCATACAGCGCGGTGACCGCATCGGGATTTTGGGCAAGAACGGATCAGGGAAGACAACATTCTTGAAACTCCTCCTTGGTGAATTGGAAGCAGACCAAGGCCGCGTTAAAACGCGTAAAGAACTCGAGTTCTCATACTTCGATCAAAAGCGTAGTGATCTCGATCCCACAGATACTCTTAAAAAGACACTTTCACCCGGCGGCGGTGATTACATTGATGTGATGGGTAAGCAACGCCATGTTTGCGGTTACTTAAAAGACTTCATGTTCGACCCGTCACGGGCGCAGGATAAAGTCAGTCAGCTATCCGGCGGGCAAAAAAATCGTCTGATGCTGGCTAAGATACTTGCCAATCCAAAGACCTGCCTCATCCTCGATGAGCCGACCAATGATCTGGATATGGATACGCTCGATATGCTTGAGGATATATTGATGCAATATAAGGGTACTTTGCTCGTCGTATCACATGACCGTGACTTTCTTGATCAGACGGTTACTAAAATCCTCGCTTTTGAAGGAGATGCAAAGGTCGAGACGGTCATTGGTGGCTACAGCGACTACCTTGAGAAGAAAAAGAGTGAAGTAGAGAAGCCTGAACGAAACAGCGCGTCTAAGCCTGACAAAACAACAAAAGAGGATAAAAAACCATCAACAAAACCGCAAAAATTAACTTATAAATTGGAACACGAATTTAAGAATTTACCTGCTAAAATAGAAAGAGTGGAAAAAAGGATATCTAAATTGACGGAAAAGCTGTCTGACAGTGCTTTTTATACAAAAGACCCTGAAGGCTTTCACGACACCACCAAGGATTTAGGTAATGCCCAAATGGAACTCGAACGCTATGAAACGCGTTGGCTCGAACTAGCGGAGATGAAACAACAAAGTAAATGCTAATAAAACGAGAGGTTGCACTCGTTAAGGTTGCTTTTGTGGTTGAGTTTGAGCATAAATTTGTGATTATATAATTCTAATATATGAGGATGATCTTGAAAAACATACTTCTAGTTGACGATAGCGAGGCAGAACAATTTCTCTACAAATCAATTGTTGAGGTTTTTGATCCTTCCATCACAGTTACCTCCGCATATGACGGTCAGGAAGCGCTCGAAATTCTTGGAGAGGGTGCTATTCCATTCGATGCTATTTTACTTGATATAAACATGCCGCGTGTAAACGGGTTTGAGTTTCTTGATATCTATCAAGAGCAATTTAAAAACGAACACATCATTGTTGCAATGGTGACATCTTCATCGGAAGCGGCAGATAAAGAAAAGGCTATGACATACAGCGTGGTGAATAAATACTTCGAAAAACCACTGACCGTGGATAATCTCAACGAATTGAATCAGCTCATTGATGCGGTCAATTAAACCCGCAATCCTCTATTAACTTAGCCGCGAAATCCTCTGCGCCGTCCTTGTTCAAATGATCAAGGTTGCGAAACAACCCCGTATCATCCCCATAAAAATCCCAAGACATGAGATAGGGAACCCCTTCTTCTTGTGCAATACGCTCTATTTTTGAAATGGCTTCTTGCGTGTGTGGCAGCGCAGATACGGGTTCCGCATAAAAAGGCGTGACAGGAAACGACACCAGACACAGTGGTATGTTTTTTTCATGTATACGCCTGATGGTTCGCTGCAAGACACTCCACGTCTCACGGTCTTCAAAACCGTCTTTAAGGGTGTGTTCCTCGATACGAACCTTGCGGTATTCTCGTTGGTCCGCCGTAGCAGGCACAGTCATTTTCATGTCGAGCAGGACAGCACCGTTTTCCGAAAACGTTGACTGATTGGGAATTTTAAATCCGGCCAAAAAGAAAAGCTGCCAGTAATTTAAGAGATGCCCCCGCAGCTCAGGATCTTGTAAATAAAGCCGATCACGCCATGGCTGCGTAGATGAGAAAAAGGTGTCGTAGTCACGACGATCTTCATCGAAACGATAATCCGCAAACATATGATGCCCGACCTGAAGAATGACTTTATTCGCCTTTTTATTCTCAAGGAAATGTTCGATTTTCTGTGCTATTTGCTCGAAATTCTCACTGGCATAAGCAAGATTCACCGCATCCATTTCCTGCGGCGGGTAAAATCCCTGCGACATACGGGAATCCCCAAACGCGGCAATGTCGACGTTCTCGACCTGATGATAAAAATTGAGCTGTCTGTAAAAATTATCCGACGGTGCAACGATGAATCGCAAAAATAGCTCGGAGATCATCAGCAAACCGACAAGCGTAAAAACAGCCACCCCTATGAAGAGCAGGGCGGTCTTTTTACTGTTTTGTTGTACGTCTTTACTCACATGACCTCGTTAAAACTGGAAATAAATGAATTCGCTGTAAACACCTGCGAAAATGAAATACACGCAGATGGATAAGCCAAATGCCGCCAACGCGGCCGGAGTTTTGATGTTATATTGTGCTGGCTCTTTTAGACGTTTTTCAAGCGCCTCCAATATTTGAATAGAATTGGGCATCAACCACGTAACCACCGCACACGGCAGTAAGATATAAACGAGCTTAGGCAGCAAAATAAGCTTGGATGAAAATTGCTCCCAATCCGGCGGCGTGATCATCACTGTTGCTATGTGTAACGCTCCGTCGAGTGTTTCAGCGCGGAAAAACACCCATGCAAGAGTCACCAGCGCAAACGTAATGGCTATATTAACCCCTGAATTACTAATAAACGGCTTGCCGCGCTTAGCCGACAAAACACGTACGCCATGATTGATCATCAGATACGCGCCGTGAATACCGCCCCATATGACAAAGTTCCAGCTCGCGCCATGCCATAACCCACCGAGCAACATCACAATCATCAAATTGATATACCGTCTAAACTTCCCGTCACGATTCCCCCCAAGAGGAAAATACAGATAGTCGCGCAAGAACCGCGATAACGTGATGTGCCATGTTCGCCAAAAATCAATAATGTTCGTGGCCTTGTAAGGAGAGAGGAAGTTGACAGGCAAACGCATACCCAGCATAAGCCCCAAACCAATCGCCATATCGCTGTAAGCCGAGAAATCGAAATAGATCTGAAAGCTGTAGGAAATGCTGCCGAACCACGCTTCAAGAAAAGTGAGGGTCTCACCCGCATCCGCTTTATCAAATATGGGAGTTGCCTGCGCGGCAATATCATCTGCGAGAAAAATTTTCTTACTCAAACCGATAGAGAAGATGATCAGACCAAGCAGTACTTTGGTCCAATCAAGCTTCCCGAACTTCTCATCAAGAAACTGATGCGATATCTCCTGAAACCGAACGATCGGTCCGGCGATTAATTGCGGAAAGAATGCCACAAACAACGCGTATGATTTGAAATCACGGGATTTGATCTCACCGCGATAACACTCGATAACATAAGAAATTTGCTGAAAGGTGAAGAACGAAATTCCAAGTGGCAGGATCACATGCTGCAATGTGAAATCAGTCTCAAACCAGTTGTTCGACGTGCCGATTAGGAAGTCGAGATACTTAAAATATCCGATACTACAAAGGTTAGCGCTAACGGCGAGAGCCAACAGCCACCTTGACTTATGCGTCTGTAACACGCCGCCGAGAACATAGTTGACGCAGATTGAACCAACCAGTAGCCCGAGATAGTAGGGATTCCATACGCTATAAAAGACCAAAGAGAAAAATAGCAGGTTCAACAATGCTCCGGTTTGCGAAACCCGCGCTATCGCATAAAAGCTCAAAACGCAAAGCGGCACGAATAAAAGCAAAAATTCCAGTGAATTGAATAACATAGCGGCTAATTTTTTAATGACTGAAAAAGGCGACCTGTGGGATAATGCCTCATGGAGCGTATTAAGAACATCATACTAAATTTTGACTTGGGTGTGGGATCAAAAGACAGATGGATCGTCTTTGCTCTGTTCTTTGCCTATTTCATGGTTGGCTACGTAATCGAAGGAACCACGCGGCTTTTCTGGATGCACTGGGTCGGCGCGTATGTCATTGCCATGATTATCTTTTTTGTGGGTAAACAATATTATGAGGAAAAGGGCTACAAGAACGTACTGTCCTTTATGTTCCCTAAAGATATTTGGTCAAGCAGCTCGGCGGTCAATGACTGCATCGTTGCGGTTATAAATTCATTCCTTGCGCGATTGCTGTACGTCGTTATGAGCGTCGGGCCGATTGCCGCTGCGGGTATCATCGGATATTACGCTGCCGAGGCATTATCATTACCACAAACCGAAGACGCACCAAGCATCACTGTCATTGCGATGTATACAATCATCACGCTTTTGGCCTCTGATTTTTGTTATTACTGGGCTCACCGTTTGGCACACAACATTCCCGTATGGTGGGAATTTCACAAAACCCATCATTCTGCCGAAGTCATGACCCCGATAACGTTGCTGCGCTATCACCCGCTTGATGATTTAATTTATTCGGTGTTCCGGCACGTGGGCTCCAGCATAGCGGCGGGTGTATTCCTGTTCATGTATCCATCCATCGAAGGTGCGGCAACAATCCTGTCCACCAATGTGATCGTCTTTGCGTTCAACCTGCTGGGGAGCAATCTGCGCCATTCGCATATATGGCTGTCATACGGGCCGATACTGTCGCGAATTCTGATTAGCCCCGCGATGCACCACATCCATCATAGCGAGGCACAAAAACACTGGGACAAGAATTTTGGGGCCATTTTCTCGATTTGGGATTGGATGTTCGGTTCGATCTATATCCCGAAGGAGAGAGAAGAAATCAAATTCGGAATAGGAGAGCCAGCAGAAGACTACGATACAGTACCGAAGCTTTATATCGGCCCGTTTATCCGTGCGTATAACCTATTCAAGAAGCCAACAGCGGAAAAAGATACAACGGCCTAACGTCAGGTGAACGTTATCTGCTGAAATATCGGTTTAATATAGCACCATAAATAGCTGTTAAGTCTAGCAAATCATCAATTCGGGCGTTCTCGTCTATCTGGTGGATCGTCGAGTTAATACCGCCGCACTCTACAACGGGGCAATAATTAATCACAAACCGCGCATCGGATGTGCCGCCGGTTGTTGTCGCCTCGGGTCTTTTACCTGTCACTTCCTCAACCGCATCTTGCACCAACGCGCTCCATTCACCGGGTTTTGTTAAAAAACTTTCAGCATCCCCGCGAATATCAAGCTCATACTCAAGTCCTGTCGCATCCAGAATTTCACGGCATTTCGCGCCGAGCGTTTCCGCTGTCCAGTTATCGTTATAACGGATATTGAAATGCGCTTTGGCTTTTGCAGGAATAACATTTTCTGCCCTATTCCCGACATCAACCGTTGTAAATTCAAGGTTGCTGGCTACGAAATGCTCGTTTTCCTGATCAAATTCATGTGCACATAAAGCGTCGATCAATTTCGCAAGGATAGGGATGGGGTTATTCGCTAAATGCTGATAGGCAACATGGCCTTGCTTGCCATTAACCTTGAGATATCCGTGTAGTGACCCGCGACGGCCAATTTTGACTTCTTGCCCTAAATGATCAGGATTGGTTGGCTCACCGCCCAATGCGACGGTCGGAATATGTCCGTTCTCTTGCATCCATTCCAGAACTTTGACTGTACCGGATGCGGCTTCGCCTTCTTCATCGCCAGTAATCAGTAGACTGATTGAACCATCAAAATTTGGTGTGTTTTTCACGAAATCGATCGCCGCAGCAACAAAAGCAGCATCGCCGCCCTTCATATCCGATGTACCGCGGCCATAAAGCACGCCGTCTTTTATCGTTGGCTCGAACGGTGGGAAAGTCCATTGATCTTCGGGGCCCGGCGGCACAACATCGGTGTGCCCGATAAAGCTGATATGCGGTTCGGCTGTGCCATAACGCGCAAACAGGTTCGGCACCTCTGCATCGCCCTCACCAAAGGGTAGGTGATAACATTCGAATCCGGCATCACTCAGGATTTTACTCAGATATTCCTGCGCACCCTCGTCTTTTGGGGTGATAGAAGGGCAGGCTACAAGGGCCTTGGTTATTTCAATGACATCGGTCATATGTGTTAAATCTTCTCGCTAAAGGTCGGTAATGCTTGCGCTTTTCCCTTGAATATGGTGATTTTATACAAAATTGCAACCGCTTAAACACGTTACATAGAGACACCCATGTCTGCGAATGAAAAGAAAAATAAGCTCTGGGAAAAAGCCGGAGCGAAACTGAACCCTGCCGTGACGCAGTATATTATCAGCAAAAATCTTGAGGCTGATAACAAGCTGCTGCCGTTTGATGTGCAAGCATCAAGCGCCCATGCGCGCATGTTGGGCGAAGTAGGGCTGCTCGACAAAGCGGATGTGAAGGCCATTACCGAGACATTGGCTGAGATCAAAGACAAGCACGAAAAGGGCGAATTCGTCTTGCGGCAAGATAACGAAGACGTGCACACCGAGATCGAGGCCTATCTGGTGGAAAAACTCGGCGATGTCGGTAAACGCGTACACGTTGGTCGGTCGAGAAACGATCAGGTTTTGACCGCCATGCGGTTGTTCAGCCTGTCCGAGCTGCAAAAAACCGAGAAGCTGGTTGTTCAAGCCGCGAAAACCATTCTGGCCTATGCGGAAAAATATGAATTCGTGCCGGTACCGGGCTTCACACATATGCAGCACGCGATGCCATCCAGCATGGGCCAATGGGCCGGCGCGATTGTCGAAGGGCTGATTAACGATCTGTCTGCTCTCAAAGCCGCCTATGATCTAAACAACCAGAACCCACTTGGCTCAGGGTCAGGTTTCGGCAGCGGCGTACCGCTGGACAGAGAAGCCACAACCAAAGAGCTTGGTTTTGATCGCGTTCAAGCGAATCCGATTTACTGTCAGAACAGCAGAGGGAAGATCGAAGCCTTTACGATTTCGGCATTACTGCAAGTTATGTTGACGCTCGGTAAAGCCGCCAATGATCTCGTGATTTTCTATTCGCAGGAATTCGGCTATGTGAAGATTGACCGCAGCCTGACCACAGGCTCGAGCATGATGCCGCAAAAACGGAATTTGGACATTATGGAGGTCCTGCGGGCCAATGTTTCCGTCGTGCAGTCATTGCAGATGCAATGCCAGACCGTCGGGCTGAACCTGATTTCGGGCTATAACAAGGATTTGAAAATCACCAAGAAACCGTTGATGGATGCGTTTGACATCACGCAAGGGTCATTGGAAATTATCACACTGTTATTCGGGCATCTTGAGCCAAACGAAGAAAAACTCATGGAAGCATTCGATGATGTCGAAATCTTTGCAACCGATTATGCGAACCAACTCGTCGTCGAAGGTCAGTCCTTCAGAGACGCGTACAGGTATGTTGGAGAAAACCTCGATAAGCTTGAGAAACAAGATCCTGTCGAGAACATCAAAGCCAAAACGCATATCGGCTCAACAGGCAATCTGCGGTTGGATCACTATAAATCCCTACTGGCAAAGCTTTAAGCCATGACACAGGATTGGATCAAAAGACGCGATGAACTAAAGGCGCATGGGCTTGTGCCCTATGTCTGTACGTCAGAGCTGTTCCTCGATCATATCGACCTGGATATTCTCGGCCCTGATACCATTATCGCGACAGCTGAAAACCCGAAGGACCTCTCGTTTCACAAAGCCTACGTGCTTTCGAACGCGCTTGGGTTTCAAAACCCCGATGTGCAAATGCCGCATTGGGTCTATCTCGATCTGGTGTTGCTACAGACAGCGGTTGTCGGCTTTGCATTAGAAAAAGAAAGAACACCCGAAGAACTAGCCAGCCATTTCAAGAATGACCCGAAAATCGTTTATGACGCTCTGACGCATATTCCGTTTACAGGGCAAACTTCGGGATTGGGCATCGACCAACAATCATTCATGGGTTTCTCGCTCTTTAGCTTGCGCAGATATATGAAGGGGCTGAAATTCCCTGCACTTGGTGGCATCACAAAAGAAGCATCGTTAAGAGCGCTAAAGGCCGACCAAGACGACAAAGTGTTTTACGGGCTGACGCAGTATGACAACGCCGCCGTGCCTATTCACGCGGGGTTCGCAAGCCGTATGTACATTCAGAAGCCACGGATGCAGATCCACCCGCTTGGCGATATGTCCTTTATGTACAAGATGGATATCGATTTTGATGCCAAGGTTGAAGAAAACGAAGAGCCGAATTGGAAGACGATCGCGGCGACTGACGTAGAATCTAAAATTGAAATGGAACGCCTACAAGCCGAGGAGGGCGCATCTTTTTACATTTGCCACCCTTACCGCATATTGCAGGACGGTGAAATTTATGTTCCATTAAGCCGCGAAAAATAAGGAGCACACCAAGTGACGAAAGCTGTAATTGCATTCTCTGGCGGATTAGACACCACATATCTGGCGCATTTTGTGCGCGAGGCCTATGGTATTGACGAAGTTGTAACATGCTGCGTCGACACGGGTGGTTTTGACGATAATGAAATCGCATCCATCGAAGATCGCGCAAACCAAGCCAAAGCCGACAAACATATCTACATGAATGCGTCGCAGGAGTTTTATGACGAGATCATTAAATATCTGATCTTCGGACACGTACGCCGTGACCAATACCCACTTTGTGTCGGCGCTGAGCGTCTTATTCAGGCACGCGGTGCGATCAATACATGCTTGGAAGAGGGTGCAGAAGTACTCATCCACGGGTCAACGGGCGCAGGTAACGACCAATATCGTTTTGATACAGTCGCTTACGTGCTGGGTCAAAGAGGCGTGGAAGGCAGTAACAAAAACATTAAAGTCCTCGCACCGATCCGTGATAAGGCTGTCAGCCGTGAGGAATCTAAGGCTTACCTTGAAAAGCTGGGTATTAAAATGGGCCGTGACTCCACATATTCAGTGAACCAAGGCCTCTGGGGCACATCCATCGGCGGCGCAGAAACATTCACGTCTGATCAGGAGCTACCCAAAGAAGCTTGGCTGACCAAGATCACGCAAGACAAACCCGCCGAAATCACAATTGAATTCGAAAAAGGCGAACCGGTTAAGGCCGAAATCGATGGAGAGACAATCGAAGGTCCAGTGAATATCATCCGCAAGCTCGGCCTGTATGCTGGCTCATTCGGCATTGGACGAAACTACCACATCGGCACATCCATGCCGGGCCGTAAAGGGCGCTTGGGTTATGAATCTCCTGCCGCTGACGTGCTGTACGCCGCACATAGAACGCTTGAAAGCATCACCCTGACGCAGCAGCAAATCCACTTCAAACCGTTAATTGCTAATGAATTCGGTCGTTTGGTCCATGAAGCGCAGGTCTTTGACCCGTTCATTGATGATTGCAAAGCATATTTGCAACAATCACAGGAGCAAGTGACAGGCACGGCTACAGTGAAACTGGACATTGGTCGTATCAGCCATATCGGTGTTGATAGCCCGTATAACCTGCTCACCGTAGATACGGGTAAATACGGTGAGAGTTCGGTCTTCTATGACGGCAAAGACGCTGAGGGCAGCGCGATCCTGCATTCACACGAACAAGCGTTGTATCATCGCCTAAAAAAGACCGCTTAATCACTCAAAAGGTTAATAAATTAACTTTTTCTTGCGTTTGAGGCCTGTTTTTTGCTACGTTCTCCGTAATAAACATAATACGGACACGGGAACGACTATGAATTTAGGTACTATTACGAAGGCCTTTTCTTCAAAATTACTCAAAGCCTTGGATGCCACGCATGGCGCATTATTTTCTGCGGCGGATTTATCTGATGCGATGAAAACATATAGGCACGCGCAAGCTGGCGAACATTATCATCCTGACCTTGGTGTTTATGGAACGTTCGACCCGAGTAACGAAAGCGGAAGCGCTATTATCGAGGACGCTAAAAAGAAATTGCTAGGGGCTAAGGCATCGTACGACAGAACCTTTGGCGGAAGTGCGGAGATGATGGAGTCTGATGATATACTGAGAGAAGATCTTGGTATGAGAATATAATACAATTTATTTCCCATAATATATATTATCACTTTA
>CAYGQG010000053.1:0-12330 GCA_964351955.1 uncultured Micavibrio sp.
AGTCATGAGTCAATACGAGGTCAAAGCGGGTCTGGCCGAGGTCGAAAATTTCGACGTTATCGGCATCAGCATTATCACAGACAACAAAAAAGCCACGCAGGACATAAACGCTCTGTGGGAAAGGTTTTTCAAGGACAGCATCGGCCAAAAAGTCGAAAACAAGACCGACGATGTCATTTACGCCGTTTACAGCGATTACGAAGGCGACCACGAAGCGCCATACCGACTCACAATCGGATATCGGGTCAACAACGATTCCTTAGAGGGTCAAATGAACCCCGATCTGCATCACATTAAGGTTCATGGCGGAGAATACGCCCTACTCAGCGCGGCTGGCGAGCAGCCAAAAGCCCTGATCGAAACATGGGAAGCAATCTGGTCCAGTGACCTTGAACGTGAATTTAAAACGGATTTCGAGGTTTACGGCCCTCGTTTCTTCGAAGACGGCCTGCACGAAGTCCTTGTCCATATCGGGATTAAAGGCTAGGAAATACATCTTATGAGCAGAATTGAAAAAACATTAAGCGCACTCGACCGCCCTGCCCTGATCACTTTCATCATGGCGGGTGACCCCGATGCGCAAACATCATTGGATGTCCTCAAATCCCTCCCCGATGCGGGCGCGGATATTATCGAGCTGGGGATGCCCTTCACTGACCCGATGGCAGACGGCCCTGTGATTCAGCTTGCAGGCGGCCGCGCCTTAAATGCAGGCGCAAATATGAATCAAACTCTGCAAATGGTTCGTGATTTCCGACAAAAAAACGACACAACACCAATTGTCCTGATGGGGTATTACAACCCGATCATGCAATACGGCCCCGTTAAATTCGTTGAAGACGCAAGTGATGCGGGCGTAGACGGTCTGATCATCGTCGATTTACCCCCCGAAGAGGCTG
Source organism: uncultured Micavibrio sp. (assembly GCA_964351955.1). Classification (GTDB taxonomy): domain Bacteria; phylum Pseudomonadota; class Alphaproteobacteria; order Micavibrionales; family Micavibrionaceae; genus TMED27. The sequence continues at coordinate 900 of CAYGQG010000053.1, forward strand.
ATGAAACCTTAAAAGCCGCCAAAGATAAGGGCATCGACATTATCCGCCTGATCACCCCGACAACCACCAATGAACGCCTCACTAAGATCATCGAGGGCGCAAGCGGATTCTTATACTACGTCTCCATTACAGGTGTAACGGGCGCAGCCAGCGCGGATTTAACCGCCATCAAGCCCCATATCGAAGAAATCAAGAAACACACCGACATTCCAGTCGCCATCGGTTTCGGCATCAAAACACCCGAAGACGCTAAAAATATGGGCGAATTGGCCGATGCTGTCGTTGTTGGCTCTTCCATTGTGAATACAGTGGCAAAAAGCCGAGATGTATCAAAGGTTTCCGCCCAAGTCAGCGCACTTGCCGGCGCATTGAAATAACTGGATTTCCTTGACTTTTAACTCTCAAAAGCCGATAAACACGCCCTGAGGAAATAAAAATATGAACTGGTTAACTGATTACATCCGCCCCCGCATTCGCTCTATTGTTGGCGACCAGAAAGAGGTCCCTGATAATCTATGGGCCAAATGCCCGTCTTGCGAAGGCATGCTGTTCCATCGCGATGTGAAGGACAACCTCAATGTCTGCTATCACTGTAATCACCATTTGCGGATTACAGTCAAAGAGCGCTTGGGCTATATGTTCGACGAAGGCGAGTATGAAACAATACCGCTGCCAAAAGTTCCGTTTGACCCCCTCAAATTCAAAGACCGCAAAAAATATGCGGATCGCTTGAAAGACTCTCAAAATAAAACAGGCCTCAAAGACGCAATTACGGTGGCTAAAGGCACAATCGGCGGACAAAAAGCCGTTATTGCCGCATTTAATTTCAGCTTTATGGGCGGCTCTATGGGCGCAGCCGTTGGCGAAGGTATTGTTCTGGCTGCTGAAACAGCTGTTAAAGAAAAAGCCGCACTGATCGCGATCCCGTCTTCCGGTGGCGCACGTATGCAAGAGGGCATGCTGTCATTGATCCAAATGCCGCGCTCTATCATCGCGGTTGAAATGGTCAAGGATGAGAAACTTCCATACATCGTCTTGCTAACCGACCCGACAACAGGCGGCGTAAGCGCCTCTTTCGCAATGGTGGGTGACATTCACCTTGCCGAACCCGGCTCTACAATCGGATTTGCGGGTCGTCGCGTGATCGAGGAAACGGTGCGCGAAACCCTGCCTGATGACTTCCAGACTGCGGAATACCTGCTTGAACACGGCATGGTCGATCAAGTCGTAAACCGCAAAGATCTACGCGAAATCATCGGCAACATCCTCGGCCTACTCATGGATCCTGAAAACAAATCCGTGAAGAAAAAAGCCAACGGCAAAGCCGCCGCCTAAATCTATGTATCAGAGTGACGTTCAGCACCCTTCTGAACAGCTTGCACAAAAGCTGTTCAAGCTCTACACGCTTAATCGCGACAAGAAAATCGATCTCAGCTTTCGCCCCCCCTATCTGGACCTTCTGGAAAAATTCGGTAACCCGCATCTCGAACTACCGCCTGTCATTCATGTCACGGGAACAAACGGAAAAGGCTCGATCATCGCCGTTATGCGCAGCATCCTAGAAACTGCAGGATACAACGTACATACCTATACCTCTCCGCATCTTATCCGCTTTAACGAACGCATTGTTTTAAGCGGAAAACCGATTGAAGACGAACCACTAGAAGCACTGATCGACGAAGCGTTAGAATTAAACGGTGACGGGGACCTGACATTCTTCGAAATCACCACCGCCATCGCCTTCGCCGCATTCGCCCGCAACCCCGCCGATATCTGTCTGCTCGAAGTCGGCATGGGCGGACGGCTGGATTGCACCAATGTTATCAAAGCCCCGTTAGCCACAATCATCAGCCCGATCGGCATTGACCATGCCGAACATCTCGGCGATACGATTGAAAAAATTGCTGCGGAAAAAGCCGGTATAATGAAGACAGGCGCGCCTTGTGTCATCGCTCCGCAACATGAACCGTCCGTGCAGCAAGTCTTTGAACACCGTGCCAATAAAATCAACTGCTCGCTGCACAATGTCGGGAAAAACACGCCCACTCATAAAACCAACATGATTGGCCCCCATCAGCAGCAAAACATCGCAACAGCCCTACACGCTTTGCAATTAGTCAAAGACCGCTTCCCCATACAAGATGACCACATCAAAAATGGTCTGCAAAATATTCACTGGCCCGCACGTTTACAAAAACTGAATACACAGCATTTCGGTCTTAATGATCGTTTTGAAATCTATCTCGACGGCGGGCATAACCCCGCAGCGGGAAAAGCCCTGAGCGCACAATTAAAGCACTGGACCGATAAACCGACTATAATCATTTTCGGCATGATGGACGGTAAGGATGCGCAAGGCTTTGCCAAACAAATTCTTCCCCACGCGGATACGCTCTATTGCGTCAACATCACGGATGAACCCAAAAGCCTGAGCGCCGAGCAATTACAATCACAACTCGGCAAAGGCCATATTGCCGGCAGCTTCCCCGAGGCCATAAAGCATACGCAATCTGAATATCCCGAAGGCGCACGAATACTGATTGCCGGATCGCTGTATCTCGCAGGGCAAGTTCTTGCACATATTGAATAATTCACGCGCACCCACGTCTTGCCTCTATGCGCGTATAACCGCATACTAAAACCATGATTGCACAGAACGCTAAAATCACTCTTGTCGATGATGACCAAAACATCCTGACCTCCGTTTCAATGGCGTTGGAAGCCGAAGGCTATGCCATCACCACATTCAATGACGGTGAAGCGGGTCTGAACGGTATTCTGGAAGGTGATCCCGATCTTGTTGTGCTCGATATCAAAATGCCCCGTATGAACGGCATGGAAGTGCTGGAAAAACTGCGCGAGACATCACAAATTCCCGTCATTTTCCTGACATCAAAAGATGATGAAATCGATGAGGTACTGGGCCTGCGCATGGGCGCGGATGATTATATCACCAAGCCGTTTTCCCAACGTTTATTGCTGGAACGCATTCGTTCCCTGCTTCGCCGTAACAGCCTGAACAAAAACCCCCAACCAGCGGAACAAGACAAAGCAGACTCAGAAAGATATGTTTACGGCCCGTTGGAAATGGATGATGCCCGCCATGTATGTTCATGGGACGGTAAACCCCTCAACCTGACCGTCACCGAATATTTACTATTAAAATCCATGGCAAGCCGCCCCGGCATTGTACGCAACCGCGACCAATTGATCGATATGGCCTATGGCGAAAATATCTACGTCGATGACCGCACCGTCGACTCCCATATCAAACGATTACGCAAAAAATTCAAAAAACTTGACCCTGACTTTAACCAGATAGAAACGCTGTATGGTGTCGGATACAAATACAAAGAAAACTGATTCTAAGACTTCAGATGCCCCAAGAACCGCACGTGCACGGTGGTTTAGACTCGCCCCTGTCGCGCCTCAGGTAAGCGATTTTGGAAATCTTCTTGATTATTACTGGAGTGGCCCTGAACGACGCATCACCGGTTTGACCATTCGGATTATCGCTGTAAACGTAATCGCGCTGATCATCCTGCTTGTTGGTATTGTCTATGTTGGCCAATACCAAAACAGTCTGGTCGAAGCGCGCTTGCAAACATTTCAAACCGAGCTGGAACTGATCACATCAGCGTTATCAGAGCGCAGCGATTTAGAAGATGAAACATCCTTCGGCCCCATCAACAAACCCGTAAACAGCGAAGACACGGAACGAATGGTTGAACGGCTCGCGGATGTAACGTTCCAGCGTATTCGCATTGTTACGCCCGACAAGAATGTAATCGTGGATTCACGCACCATGCCCGGAATGGATGACCGTATCTGGGCAGAAAAGTTTTATGCGAAAAACAGACAAACAAGTTTGGAAACGCTCATAACGATTGTCAGGTTTTTAACAAGCTTCCTGCCTGATGAGCAAAGCTTGAACCTGTATCCAAAGGCCGTGGATATCGACAACAATGTCGAAAACTTCCCCGATGTGGAAAACGCATTGGGCGAAGGCGCAATCAGTATGTCTGTCTGGGAAGACAAGCACGAACGTATCGTACTCTCTGCTGCCGCACCGATAACACGTAACGGAAAAATTGTCGGTGCGGTTTTACTGACACGGCAAGGTTTACAGATAGAAGCAGATGTCAAAGATTTATGGGTCAATGTTCTGCGCGTATTTTTCGGCACACTGGTTCTAACAATCCTGTTATCGATTTATTTATCAGGTGTCATTGCGCGCCCGTTAAAAAAACTCGCAAAAGCAGCAGAAGCCGTACGCCGCGGTCAAGCGAACGCCGAAGATATTCCGGATTTATCCAACCGGCATGATGAAATCGGCGAATTATCGACTGTGCTGCGCCAAATGACCCAAGCCTTGTGGAACCGCATGGACTCAATCGAGCAATTCGCCGCCGATGTTGCACATGAACTGAAAAACCCGCTGACTTCACTGAAAAGCGCCGTTGAAACGGTGCAAATTGTTAAAAAGAAAGGCGATCGCGAAAAACTTATGGGCGTGATCCAACATGACGTAGAACGCCTCGACCGCCTGATCACAGATATCTCCAACGCATCCCGTATCGACAGCGAGCTATCCCGCGAAGAATTCGAAAAAATCGACATCAAGGGCATGCTGACCAATATATTGGATATTTACACCGCCAACCCGCTTGAACGCGATGCCGGCGGAAGCGCCCTGCCTAAAATTGTGCAGGCCGAAAACGCCAAAATCACTCTGGACACCAGCATCAAAAAAAGCCTGTTCATCTGGGGAATCGAAGGACAACTGGCACAAGTCTTTCAAAATATTCTCTCCAACGCGCTTACTTTCGCGCCAGAAAAATCAGACATTCTGGTTTTCATACAAACAAAACAAAACAAAATCTGGATTACGATTGATGATGAGGGGCCGGGCATCCCCGAAAACAAGATCAACACAATCTTCGAACGATTTTATTCCGAAAGACCGAAACACGAGCATTTCGGACAGCATTCCGGCTTGGGCCTATCCATCTGCAAGCAAATCATCGAAGCGCATGCGGGTCGCATTTTTGCCGAAAACATCCGCAGCGATAGCGGCGAAATCACCGGCGCGCGCTTTACCGTCGTTCTGGAGAAAGCGTAATGCCGGAGAAAAAGAAACAACCGCTGCTGATCACCGGACTTTCAGGGGCCGGCATCTCTTCGGTTTTAAAAAGCCTTGAGGATTTAGGCTTTGAAGTATTCGATAACTTCCCAATTTCCTTGCTCGACCCGTTACTCGACGAAACAAAAGACAAATCGAAACTGGCGATAGGCATCGATGCCCGTTCCCGCGGGTTCTCTGCTCAATCAATTCTGAATGCGTGTGAAAAAATCGATGCGCGGCTGGTATTCATCACCTGCGATCAGGATGTGTTGCTACAACGGTTCTCCGAAACGCGCCGCCTGCACCCCAAAGCACTCGATAAACCGATCATCAGCGGTATTAAGGAAGAGCAAGCCATGCTCAACCCGCTGGCGCAAAAAGCCGATCTAACCATCGACACAAGCGATCTTTCGATTCATGATTTGCGCCATATTCTGGAAGGTCACTTTGGAACGCGCAGCGAACAGGGCATGACCATCAACCTTATGTCTTTCGGATTTCGTAACGGCCTTCCGCGCGAGGCCGATATTGTTATGGATGTACGTTTTGTAAAAAACCCGCACTGGGATGATAAACTACGACCGCTAAGCGGCATGGATAAAGATGTCGGTGATTATATAGACGAGGACAAAAGCTTCGGACTGTTCATGGATAATTTCAAAGCTTTGCTTGAACCTCTCATCCCCAAATATGAGAACGAGGGAAAAAACTATCTGACCATTGCCGTAGGCTGCACGGGCGGTCGCCATAGATCGGTTTATAGTATTGAAACACTCGCAAAATGGTTAGAGAACATGCCCAACAGGGTTCATGTCACACATCGCGATTTGAATATCTATTCGTGAAAAGTTTAGACTTCTAAAGCGTCAAATTCTTGAGCGGGACCGGTAATTGTCAAGGCATTGGTCTTGATAAAGTCCAACTTGCTACCATCTACATCCATTGCCAAAGTATTTGTACGGCCAAAACCACCGCTTAAATCATTGCTGAGGTTTTTTACGTAACCTCTATTTTCGTTAAAAGGAACATCATTTCCCATATTTTCACACCCTCTTTATTTGATCTGGTTTATTGATTTTTTTTACGCAAGTTAAGACACATCGCCGTTTAAGCGATGCGCAAAATTTTATGGTTGGCTTGGATCGTAAGTTGATTCCAAATTCATGCCCATGCCATGCGCAGGAGCACCGTCACGAGAACCCATTACAGGTGCCATGATTTGACCAATTGATTTACGTAGTTCGGGAGATACCATCGAACACACCTTTCTCTATTTTTAACACCGCATTTTCTTTTGATACGCCCATTCCATCATGGGTTCGGAGCATTATTGTAACTAAATTGCTCTCTTCCGCATCTTCGTTGTCTACTATATTATATAAAAGCCGTTCAGAAGTCAAATTTTTGAGGTCTAAAACACGCTCAGCGCGGCCGTTGAGACTTGTTACGATGTTCATGACCGTTTTTTCAGTCAATTCCGGCTCTTCTTCCGTATCGATCAACGTGTAATCACCGACAGGCTCGTAATCCGCCTTGTCTTCTTTCCACTGAAATATCTGAAAAGCGTGTTTAACCAATGGGTTACGCTTATAGATAAAGGGTGGCTTTTCGCTCTCGATATTGAAATTCTGAACCATGAAACCAGTCTAACACGGGAATCATTCCAAAAAAACCAAGATTCGCAGGTTTTAAGGCTTGATTTACCGCCGTTTAACGTCAACAATCCCGCACATAATAAGACTTACACATACGTACACCGCTACAAGGAAAGACAAGATTATGAGTGCAGTACCACAAGCTTTGGAAAATGATTACTGGGTCGCCGACATCACACTGGCTGACTGGGGTCGCAAGGAAATCGAACTTGCTGAAATTGAAATGCCGGGTCTGATGTCCCTGCGTGAAGAATACAAAGGCAAAGCGCCATTGAAAGGCGCACGCATCGTTGGCTGTCTGCACATGACTATTCAAACAGCCGTATTGATCGAAACTCTGCAAGATCTAGGCGCGGAAGTCCGCTGGTCCTCTTGCAACATTTTCTCTACGCAAGACCACGCCGCTGCTGCTATCGCTGCAAAGGGTACGCCGGTTTTCGCGAAAAAAGGCATGAATGACGATGAATTCTGGTGGGCAATCGACCAGACAATCAAAGGCCCTGACGGCTGGGTTCCAAACATGATCTTGGATGACGGCGGCGACTTGACCGTTCGTATGCACGAAACAACGCCTGAGCTTCTCGACGATGTTAAAGGCCTGTCCGAAGAAACAACAACGGGCGTGCTTCGTCTGTATGAAATGGAGAAAAAAGGCATATTGAAAGTTCCGGCAATCAACGTGAATGACTCCGTAACAAAATCAAAATTCGACAACAAATACGGCTGTCGCGAATCTCTGGTTGATGCGATCCGTCGTGCAACAGACGTAATGATGGCCGGTAAAGTCGCATTCGTCGCCGGATATGGTGATGTGGGTAAAGGTTCTGCCGAATCCCTTCGCCAGGCCGGTTGCCGCGTCATGGTTTCCGAAGTTGACCCGATCTGTGCCTTGCAGGCCGCGATGGACGGTTACGAAGTTGTGACAACTGAAAACGCCGCCACACGTTGCGACATCTTTGTCACAGCAACAGGTAACAAAGACGTGATCACCGTTGACCACATGCGCGCAATGAAAAATAACGCCATCGTCTGCAACATCGGTCACTTCGATAACGAGATCCAGACAGAGCCTCTGCGCAACATGAAATGGACAAACATCAAGCCACAAGTCGACCAGATCGAATTCCCTGATGGTAAGAAAATCCTGCTCTTGGCCGAAGGCCGTTTGGTCAATCTCGGCTGTGCAACGGGCCACCCTTCATTCGTGATGAGTGCGTCTTTCACAAACCAGACACTGGCGCAAATCGAGCTATGGAACAACGCAGACAAATACGACAACAAAGTCTACGTCTTGCCGAAACACCTCGATGAGAAAGTGGCCGCGCTTCACCTTGAAAAAGTCGGTGCGACACTAACCCAGCTGTCTAAAGAACAAGCCGATTACATTGACGTTGAAGTCAAAGGCCCGTTCAAAAAAGACGAATACCGCTACTAAAGGTTAAGGCGAAAATATGTACATTCTTCGCCTATCCTGTAAAGACGAACCGGGTATCGTGGCCGCCGTGGCCACGTGCCTTTCCAACAATCAATGTAATATCGAGGACTCCTCCCAGTTCCACGATAAACATTCCGGACGTTTCTTCATGCGGGTTGTTTTTGACCCGCTTGAGGATGGCTGCCTCGATGGTTTTAAAAACCGTTTCAAAGAAATCGCCGACAGCTACAGCATGGACTGGCACGTCACCGCGATCAGCGAGCCTGTACAAACACTGGTGATGGTTTCCAAAACCGATCACTGTCTGAACGACCTTCTCTACCGCTGGCGCACGAAACAACTCAATATCGACATCACGGGCGTTGTCTCCAACCACGAAGACAACCGCATACTGGTCGAAGAACGTGGCCTACCTTTCCATTACCTGCCGATAACAAAGGACAACAAGGCCGAACAAGAAGCCGAAATCCGCAAAATCATTGATGAAACAAACACCGAACTGGTGATCCTCGCCCGTTACATGCAAATTCTATCCGCCGATATGTCTGACGATTACGCCGGACGCGTCATCAACATCCACCATTCATTCTTGCCCGGCTTTAAAGGCGCAAAACCATATCACCAAGCCTATGAGCGCGGCGTGAAACTAATCGGCGCAACCGCGCATTTCGCTACACAAGACCTCGACGAAGGCCCGATCATCGAACAGGAAATCAAGCGCGTAGACCACAGCCACGACCCTAGACAAATGCAGAGCATGGGCCGTGACATCGAATCTCGTGTCCTCGCCCGCGCCATCCAGCTCTATACCGAGCGCCGCATCTTCATGCACGGCAAACGCACGATCATCCTGTAAGTATTCTTTAAACTTCTCTTTCACGCCTCCCCTTGCTATCGTGTGATCAGCATTTTTTAAGGGGATTTCGATATGCGCTTATTTATCTTTCTAACTGTGTTGCTCTTACCTGTTATGGCCCATGCCGACGATGTCAAAGTCACAGGCACATTAAAAGCCGCCACCGTCTATAATGACCGTGCCGCGCTAACTATGGAGGCGAACGCGCAAATCCCCGCAGGCAAACATGTTGTGATGTTTGAGGGCTTACCCACTGGCATATTTACCGACTCTCTGCGCGTAAAGGGCCAAAGCCAAGCCGACACGGTTCTCGGCGCGCTCTCCCATAAAATCGTCAACAATGTCGAGCTGACCTCCGCCCGTGAAGCCGAGCTGAATACACAAAAAGAAGTACTGGAAGAACAACGCAAAGTCATCCAGACCGAAATCAAAGCATTGGAAACCAAAAAGAGCTTCCTTACATCCCTGCAAGCCAAAGCCATCGAAGTCACCAATGATGAAATCGCCAAATTCGAGCTCAACAGCGCAAACTGGCTCGAAGCCGCCAACACGTTGCAGACAGGCATGAATGAAATTCTCAAAAGCGAGCTTGCCAAGAATAATCAGATCAAAGACATCAATGACAAAATCGCGAAAATCCAGCGCGACCTGAACCAGGTTCGCACAGGATCAAAACAAACATTAACCGTTAGCCTGCCTGTCGAAATGTCCCGCGCCGCGAATGTCACGCTGTCCTTGGAATATCAAATCGGCGGTGCGTACTGGATACCCGTTTATGATGCCCGCCTGAACACCGAAAACGGCGAGCTTGAACTTGTTCAATACGGCTCAGTCAGCCAACGCACAGGCGAAGATTGGAGCGACATCGCCCTCACCCTCTCCACCGCACGCCCGAACCGCGGCGCAACCGCACCGACACTTTCACCGATGTGGGTCAATTTATGGTCCGCACAAAAGAAAGCCCGTCGTCTGGGCGGCATGGCGGCCAACGAAAGCATGGTCGCGATGGATATGGCCATGCCTGCATCCGCACCCATGGAAAGCCGTGCAGAGCTTGAAGAAGGCGGGGCGATGTTTGCAGCAAAAGAAGCCGTACAAAGAACCGCCACCATCAACACCGGCGGTTTCACGGCTGAATTCGAAATTCCGGGCCTGATCTCTGTCCCTGCCGATGGCACACAGACCAAAGTCTTGATCACACCGTTTGAAACGGACTCCAAACTCGAAGTCCATATCAAGCCACAACGCGACACCAAAGCCTATCTCGTTGCCAATACAACCATCAAAGGCGAAGCACCGCTTCTGCCCGGTCAGGTCAGCCTGTTCCGTGATGGCTCTTATGTAGGCCAGACCCATGTGCCGTTGCTCAAACCGGGCAAAGACTACGATCTATCCTTCGGCATTGATGACCAGATCGAAGTCGCGCATAAAATCCTCAAAGACGAGCGCAGCGAAGAAGGCATGTTCGTCGGTAAAACCGACGCGCTTACCCGCCACACCGTCACGGAAATCCAGAATTTGCGCAATCGTGACGTGAATATCGTCGTAGGCCAAACCGTGCCCGCGCCGCAGAATGAAAAAATCACCCTAACGATGGACAAAGCAGCCACCACCAGCGGCTATACCGAAGATAAAGAAAACATCAAAGGTCTTCTGGAATGGGCTTTCACGCTCAAATCTCAAGAGAAAAAAGACGTGAAACTCGGTTGGACTCTGGCATGGCCGCAAGGCGAAAACATCAGCGGAATATAACAAGCCATGATTTACAGGCTTGTCATCCGTTGCGGCTGTTTCTAAACTCAAAGCACCGTGAAAAAAGTACCCACCGATCCTGAACGCTCATTTCTTCACAAACTGCTTAAGCCGTTTGGCTTTGCTTGCGCCCGTGAAAAAGGACGACTGGAAGCCTTTTTATCCAGCTTCCCCGGCGAATATTGCGGCTGGGCCTCGGGCCATTCCAACAGCGGAGATAGCGCACAAAGCGTCGCGTACTCAAACGGCTTTTGTTCTATGTTGGGGCTGGAAAGCATCAGCAAACTCACCGACATCCAAGGCAAACTCGCCCCCAGCGATGCCGCCGCCCTCGAAGGATTATTCGAGCGCATGGAGCAAAACGGTCTCCCCTTTTCGACATTTGCCCACAACGCCGACCAAACAAAAGCATTCAAATTGTCGGGCACACAAGGCCGCGACAAAGACGATAACATCGCCTTTAACATTCTCTGGCTCGAAGATGTCAGCGAAGAATATTTCAAACACAAAAATTTCGAAAAAGTCGCAATTAAAAAAGCCGAGCGACTGGAACAATTACAGGCCGCCTTTGACTCCCTGCCCCAGCCGCGCTGGATCCGCGATGAAAA
>CAYGQG010000054.1:0-230 GCA_964351955.1 uncultured Micavibrio sp.
GAGTATCATGCTGCGCGTGAGCAACAGAGCTTTATCGAAGGCCGTATTCAGGAACTTGAGGCCGTCATCGGTCGTGCGCAAGTGATTGATCCGTCAAGCTTGTCCGGTGACACCATTAAATTCGGTGCGACCGTGAAAATCGTGAACGAAGATACGGACGAAGAATCCACATATCAGATTGTCGGTGATTATGAAGCCGATCTGGATAATGGAAAAATTTCGATCAGCTC
>CAYGQG010000054.1:240-12197 GCA_964351955.1 uncultured Micavibrio sp.
TGGATTAATCGGTAAATCCGAAGGTGATTCCGTTGTGATCAACACGCCGAAAGGCAAAGGTGACTACGAAATTCTGGAAGTGACTTACAAGTAGCAAACAGGTTTTGAAATAACGCTGTAAAAGATAAGGCCCGATATGCGGGCCTTTTTTAATGGGTGTTTACTGCTCGATCGGAACGCCGGGCTCGTCCTTGGCGCTGCGGATACCAAGCGAAGATTTAACCGAAACAACGTTCGGCGCGGATGTCAGTTCGTTCTTCAGGAATTCCTGATAGCTGTCCCAGTCTTTTGCAACAATTTTCAAAATGAAGTCCACTTCACCCGCCAACATATGGCATTCACGAACCATTGCGAGGTCAGCCATATGCTTTTCAAAAACTTCCAGATCTTTTTCAGCTTGGGATTCGAGACGAACCTGCGCAAAAACAGTGACCGTAAAACCCAAAATAGATGGATCAATTTGCGCGTGATAGCTTTTGATATACCCCGCCTCTTCCAGGGCGCGAACTCTGCGCAAGCATGGTGGAGCAGAGATTCCAACGACTTTGGCCAACTCAACATTGGTCATACGACCGTCTTGCTGTAGGTTTTGCAGGATTTTCTTATCAATTTTGTCGAGCTTTGAACGCCGCATAAGATTAGGTTTCTCTCATTAAAATATTTCACAAATGCATCTCGGCTTGATATAAAGTTGCGCAAGCCATCATGCAAGAACTTTCATAAAATATGTCGAAAAAAATAAATTGCTGGATCGTCACCGAAGGTATCGCCGGTACCGAAAACCAATGCCTTGGCGTTGCCGAAGCGTTAGGTATTGAAGCAACCATTCACCGCGTTGGCCTTAAACAGCCATGGAAAGCCCTGTCCCCTTATCTGGGGTTTGAGCAAAGCGGAACGTTTGAATCCAAATTCGAAGGGCCGTGGCCTGATCTCCTGATCGCATCGGGGCGTAAGAGCATCGCCGCGTCGCGTTACATCAAAAAAGCCAGCGGCGGCAAGACCTTCACCGTACAGATCCAAGACCCGCGCATATCACCGAAGAATTTCGACCTTGTCGCCGTGCCCGAACATGACCCGACACGCGGAGGAAATGTGCTGGTCACCAAAGCCGCACCTAACCGCATTACCCAAGAAAAGCTGAACAAAGCGCATGATGATTTTGCGGCGTTCGGGCAAATCAAAAGCCCACGCGTAGCGGTCCTCATCGGGGGGAATAGCAAGGATTATAAACTCACTCCCGCAATTACGCAGAAGCTCGTTGATCAGCTTTTGAAGGTGAATGCGGGGCTGATGATTACCGCATCACGACGAACAGGTGTCGAGAATGAAGAAATTCTGCGTGCGGCATTCGAAAACACCGATCATTACATCTGGGGTGGTGTCTCGGACAACCCGTATTTCGGTCTACTCGCATGGGCCGACACGATCATCGTGACAGCCGATAGCGCATCGATGCTGTCCGAGGCTTGCACGACAGGAAAACCGGTTTATATGATTGCTATGGACAAAAACGCCCCTCAAAAGGTCGGTCGTATTGACAAGCTCCACCAAACCCTTAAAAAATCAGGGTGTTTAAGAGACTTTGAAGGACAACTGGCGCATTGGGATTATGCGCGTTTGAACGACTCCGAATTGGTCGCGAATGAAATCAGAAAGCGTATGGCGTTATGAGTACAGATACCAAGCATAGTAAAGTTTTAATCATCGGTTCAGGCCCAGCGGGCTATACAGCCGCGATCTACGCCGCGCGTGCAAACCTTAAACCCATGTTGGTTGCGGGTTTTGAGCCGGGCGGTCAATTGATGATTACGACCGAGGTCGAGAATTATCCCGGCTTTGCCGAGCAGATTGAAGGCCCGTGGCTGATGGAACAGATGAAAGGTCAGGCCGAGAATGTCGGCACGGAAATCATCAGTGATTACATCAAGGAAGTCGATCTTTCCCAGCGTCCGTTCAAAGCGATCGGAGACCAAGGACAAGTTTACACCGGCGATACGCTGATTATCTCCACAGGTGCGAAGGCGCGTTGGCTTGGGCTTGAGAGCGAGAAAAAATTTCAGGGCAAAGGCGTGTCAGCCTGTGCGACCTGTGACGGGTTTTTCTTCCGTGGCAAAGATGTTGTTGTAGTTGGCGGTGGTAACTCCGCCGTTGAAGAAGCATTGTTCCTGACAAATTTCTGTACGAAGGTGACCGTTGTTCATCGCCGCGATTCATTGCGCGCGGAAAAAATCATGCAGCAACGTTTGTTCGATAATGACAAGGTCGAGATGGTTTGGGATTCGGTTGTCGAAGAAGTTGTCGGTGACGAACAAGGCGTGACAGGCGTGCGGATCAAGAACATCAAAACCAATGAAGAACAAACGATCGATGCACATGGCATGTTTGTCGCGATTGGTCACGACCCCGCCACAGAGCTGTTTAAAGGGCAACTCGATATGGATGATGCGGGGTATCTGGATACAGCCGCCGATTCAACAGCGACATCAATTCCCGGTGTTTTTGGCGCGGGTGATGTTGCCGATCATGTTTATCGTCAGGCCGTGACTGCCGCAGGTATGGGCTGTATGGCGGCGTTAGAAGCTGATCGTTTTCTGGCTGTACACAGCAACGAAAAAGAAGACGCAACGGCGCAGGCGGCTGAATAGCCCGCATTAGAAAGGGCGCATCATGGATTGGGACAAGCTGCGAGTTTTTCACACCGTCGCGCAAGCGCACAGCTTTACCAAAGCCGGTGAAATGCTCAATTTGAGTCAGTCTGCCGTTTCCCGACAAATCAGTACATTGGAAGAAAGCATGGGCATGGTGTTGTTCCATCGTCATGCGCGCGGGCTTATCCTGACCGAGCAAGGCGAGATTCTCAAGAAAGCCACTACTGAAATAGCGCAAAAACTGCAAATCATAGAAGGTAAGCTGGCCGATACGCGGGAATCATCCGAAGGGCCGCTGGTTGTTACGATTTCAGATTTTGTCGGCACGACATGGCTGGCACCGAGGCTGGCAAGCTTTCGTGATTTACATCCCGAGATACAGCTCACCCTGTTATTTGATGAGCGTATACTTAACCTCAGTATGCGCGAAGCAGATGCTGCCATTCGCCTACACGAGCCGCAGCAAGGTGATCTGGTTGCACGCAAGTTAACGACTATCCATTTTCATGTTTGCGCTTCCAAAGCCTATTTGAGCAAACACGGCACGCCCAAAACACCTGAAGACCTAAAAAGCCATTGTCTGATCACCTATCCACCCGATGCCCATTCCCCTATTCGCGAACCGGGTTGGTTGCTCGGGTTGGCCGATATTGATTTGGGACAACAAAGCAATGTGCTTTTGATGAACTCTTTATATGCCATTCATAAAGCGGTGCAGACAGATGTGGGAATCGCGGTATTGCCCAATTACATGATCAACAACAATGAAAATTTGGAGGTCATATTGCCAGATCATCAGCGCCCGGATGTGGATATGTTCTTCGTTTACGCCAAAGAACGCCGCAATTCAAAGCGGATAAATACGTTTCGTGACTTTTTATTACAAAACGTAGGCAACACAGCGTTTTAAAAGAACGCTCTAATATTGCAATTGTTATATGCACTTATGCGTTTTATTAATAATTTTCAACGTAGCCATGCAAAAAACGCATGACTGGTACTTAAAATAAGCCCTTTCATTTATTTTTTAGTGCGGTTATATGTTTCCGTTAATGGCTTCATGCCATTGAGGGTCCTTTTAGGATCCTACGTCTCCCAGACGTGAAACCTCCCTGTTCAACTCGCCGGGCCCTGTTACATTTGTAACCTATGGCCCGGTTTTTTTTGTGCTATAATATTAGTTATTGTTAATGCGCATCCGGTTGTTTCGACCACAATTACATTCTCCCGAGGGTTTCCTTGCACGATAAAAAGACAGTTGTAGTTCTCTTTACCTATGGCGGCGGTATGCGCGGTATTATTCCGGCGCGTATTATGGCGCACATCGAAGAGCAAACCGGTATGCGGATGGCGGAAATGGTCGATGTTTTCACAGGTCCGTCAACGGGTGCAATTCTGAATACGGCCCTCAATATTCCCGACCCAAAGGAACCAACGATGCCACGGTTCAAAGCCGCGCATCTGGTTCGGTTTTACGAACAAGAAGGGATACGGATATTTCCGCAAGACCGTTTCCGTGATTTTCGGGCATTCGTGCATGATTTTAACAACCGCACAATGAAGATCGGGCAGCTCAAATCCCTGTTCCGTCATGGTCACTACGATCCCGCGTATCTGTCGAAATGCCTTCATGATTTATATGGTGATCACAAATTAGAGGACTCACTCAAAAGCCTGATTATCCCCGTCTATAATATCGACGGCGGCGAGCTTAAGACCGTTCAGGAAAAGGGTGAGACGCTTGATACGCCCGTTCACACAACGAACAATCTGATTGATGGCGGCGGGCATGCGGTCTGGCTTAAGAAAATGCATTTACGCCGTAATCAAATGGCGGCGCATGAGGTGCGTTTACATGATGCGGTGCTGGCGAGTTGTTCAGCCCCGACATATTTCCCGTGCCATCATTTCGAGGCGACACCGCCAATGACAGGTATACGCCGGGAATATTCAGGGATAGACGGCAGTATTTTCGACAACCCCTGCACCAGTTATCACGGTGCAATCCGTCAACACCTCGATAGCGATACACGGGTTGTCATGATCGTGCTCGGTACGGGGTATACGCTTCAATCCATTCAAAAAGACGAATGGAACAGCTATGGCGGGCTTGGCGTTGTTGACCCCGTCAATGACCTGCCGTTGATCAACATCCTGTTCCACGCCTCGGAATCCGCACTGGTTGATAGCTTCAGGCAGGAGTTAGACGACAATCTGTTTGTGTTCAACAAATCCATGGTCGGTTCGGAAGAAATCAGCAAGGATAACAAGACCCCCAGCAAGGCGATTGATGATGCCAGCCCCGAGAATCTTGAGAGAATGCACGTCTTTGCCGATACAATTATCGAAGAAAATCAGGAACGGTTCGACAAACTTTGTAAATTTCTCAAGCAGCATGGGCAAAATGACGCGAAAGACGCAGGAAATGTATCGTTTTTCACGCGTGCAAAACGATTTTTCGGCACATAAAAAACCTAAAAACATGAGGTTTTCCACCGTCTCCACGGCAGTGCAGCACAAAATTTTCGGGTGTATTTTATTCCTTTTCGCTAATATTCCCCCAAGAACAAAGAATAGTTCAGGGAATAATAATGCGTACACTATCAAAAGCTCCATTTGAGGAAGTCAAAGATCCCGAAGCTCGCGTTTCGCAAGAGCTATTTCGTACGTTCGAAAACACCAAAAACAGAGACAGATTAATCGACAGGCACTTACGGAACACCGTTGGTGCCGGTTGGGTTCCGTTATCGCTTCGCTTTGATGAACGCGTGTCGGCGTATCACATACCAGCAATCGGCGAGACCAAGGCTGTTGCTGCCTTGAACCTTGGCTGCGAAGGCTCAGCGCTTACCGCCTCTAACGTTATTAATGCGGCACGGGAAAACGGTATCGCGTTTCTTGCGTTTAATCTGGTTACGCGCGATGCAGCCGGCGGAGATACGCAAGAACAGCTGCGTGCCAGCATCGCAGCCAATGCATGGGCAAACATCTCTACGATGTCTCCGCTACATCAACTGTATGACACAGAAAAAACGCCCGCATTTTTAATCGCACAATCGTCCGCCTGTGCCATGACGGTTCAGAATATGATGCATGAAGGTTTTGCCAACAAAGCAAATGGCATTTTCCAGCACATGCATTTTGTGGTGCCGTTTTTCGACGCATCAACAGCCGGAACAGCCTATCCGTTGGATCATCTTGCAACCCGCAGCCAGCGCATTTTCGCCAATGCGGTGAGAAACACAAGAAACGCCGTTTGGGCGGCGCATGCGAATATCCTTGGTAACGGGCAGCTCGGTCACGGGCTGGACCGCCTTGTTGTTGGGGGAAAAGCGCCAGCCGTACGCATGCCTACGCGCAAAGAAGGGCGGACATTGCAGCTCTACGCCAGAAACGTCTTGCGCGACCTCGAAGGCCTTCCTGCGGATCATCCTCTCTTTGAAATGCCGATGACATCATGGATGAGCCCGAATGATGAGGCATCCTGCCCGCATTCGGCACGATACTTCTCCCAGCTTGTCGGAGCAGATGTACGCACGGACCAATTCAGGCATATGAATTTGAAAAAACGCCTGAACTGGGTCGCGGCAGATATTCAGACCGAATTGGGTGAGCCGACAGACGTGCGCGATATGCCGCGATTGACTTCATTCCCCAAACGCCGTCAAACCGTCGAGGATATTGTCAGGCAGACAGGCGGGGTCGATCCGGACATATATGAATCTCCGATACGTCCGACCATGGCCTTAGTTATGTAGGATTAAGCGGCCTTAGTGGCTTCGCCTTCCAGAGCAGCACACGCTTTTTGAATACGTGAACATGCCTCGATCAAAGAGTCTTTATCCGTTGCGTATGAGATGCGGAAATGTGGAGACAGGCCAAATGCCGCGCCCTGCACCGTTGCTACGCCTTGGCTTTCGAGCAAATACGTCACGAAGTCTTCATCGCTTTCGATTGTTTTACCATCCGGCGTTGATTTACCGATGCAGCCCGCGCATGACGGATAGACGTAGAATGCGCCTTCGGGCTCGATACATTCAATACCGTCCGCTTCGTTCAAAAGCTTCACCACCGTATCGCGGCGATCTTTGAACGCGGTGCGCCATTCTTCGAGGAAGGCTTGATCACCGCTAATCGCCGCCGCAGCCGCAGCTTGCGAGATTGAACATGGGTTGGATGTGCTTTGTGACTGAATTTTAGAGATCGCTTTGATCAATTCCTTCGGGCCTCCCGCGTAACCGATGCGCCAACCAGTCATAGAGTATGCTTTGGATACGCCGTTGATTGTCAGCGTGCGGTCATACAGTTCAGGCGCGACTTGCGCGAATGTGGTGTACTCGAAACCATCATAGACGAGGTGCTCGTACATATCGTCGGTCATGATGTAAACTTGCGGGTGTTTCGCCAGCACATCAGCCAGCGCTTTGATCTCTTCACGAGTATAGGCCGCCCCTGTCGGGTTGGATGGTGAGTTGAAGATCAACCATTTGGTTTTTGGCGTGATTGCAGCTTCTAATTCTTCGGGTTGCAGTTTGAAGTTATTCTCGGCCTTTGCATTGGCGATGACGGGTGTACCCTCAGCCAACAGAACCATATCAGGGTAAGACACCCAGAACGGCGCAGGAATAACCACTTCATCTCCCGGATTAACAGATGCCATCAACGCGTTGTAAAGAACCTGCTTTCCGCCTGTACCGACTGTAATTTGTTCGCGTGTGTATTCGAGATCATTCTCGCGTTTGAACTTGGCAATAATCGCATCTTTCAACGCGGGCGTACCGTCAACGGCGGTGTATTTCGTTTCGCCATTATCCATCGCCGTTTTAGCAGCGTTCTTGATATAATCCGGTGTATCAAAGTCGGGCTCACCCGCACCCAGACCAATAACATCACGTCCGGCGGCTTTAAGTTCCTTAGCCTTATTTGTCACAGCAATGGTGGGAGATGGCTTGATACGGCCCAAACGGTCGGCGACTAATGACATGATGTTTTCCTTTGTCCTTAATGTTTACTACTGAGCGTCTGCAGCTACTCGCGCGCGAAGCTCAGCAACATTAAAGTCGCAAGGGCCGGAAAAATCAACATCGCAATCGTCAAAAAATGCTTTTAATGGCGCAAGCACAGGCGATTTCATCGCTTCTTGCAGGTAAGACTGCAAACGCGGGACGTGCTTGAGATAGGTTTCGTTATCATCCAATGTCGCTTGCTTGATAAACTGGCCAATGACGCGGCAGTGAAATTGCGTCGCCATGATACGGAACCAAATTTGCTGCGCTTCATCGAGGTCACCGATAATCTGCGCCTTTAGATCCGCACCGACGACACGGCGGGCATCCTCAAGCAAATTGGCAAAGTCATACACGCGCGGGCCGATCATTGCCCCTTGGAAATCCAGAAGCCCTAATGCACTAAGGCCGTTATCACCGTTCATAACCATCAGGTTTTGCGCATGGTAATCAACATGAATGAACCCTTGCGGGCATGAGGGGGCTGATTTCTCGATTTCCGCCCATACGTCTTTATACGCATCAACCAGACCATCTTCGTTCGCCCTGCCCCGCGTCATTGGCATATACCAATCAACAACACGGCGATGACGGCGGTGTACATGGCTTTCATAATAATCGGGTAGGTCCAGCGGGCAGTCCTGCTCCGCGATGTGATGTAGAATGTCAGCCGCGTTATTATACAGCGCTGCCTCTTGATCGGGTTGCGTCTCTGCGGTATCGCGCAGACACGCTTCGCCAAAATCTTCGAGCAGCACATAGCCCTGCTCTGCATTCACCTCATAAATTTCAGGCGCACGAATATTGATAGAGCGCAGCCATTCGGCGATACGAATGAAATCACCCAGCGCATGACCAGGCGTTGCGTGCGGAGAGTCATCGGGAACAGTTTCCATCAGGATTGCGCTTTGCGCTCCTTTGGTCACACGAAAATAACGCCGGATGGACGAATCCTTCCCGACGGGTTTATCAATGTGCCAACCATGCTGTTCTAAGAACATCCTGCGATGATCCTCATCAAAAATGGGCTGTGATTGTACGGCATGAGCCAGATTCATAAGGCTTTATGACTTGTTCAGTTACTTATTCCGATGAACTATTAGACGATTTCTTGATGATCGCATTAATAGCATCAAGATGGTTTTGTGATACGCCGCCGCGTTTTTGCGGAGCGCCTAGGTCTTCGAGACCGAAAATTTGATGGGAACCGGCTACGGCTTTTAAAATTTCCAGACCGAATTGTTCTTCTTTAGCTTCCGTTTGTCGGCCTTGCGACACAGCCTGTTTCGGCTGCTTGGTGGCCTCTGTCGATTTCTTGGCAGCTGCGTCTGCGCGGCCCGAGGCAACGCGCTCTACATTATAGGCAACAATGCCGGATAAATGCGGTTTTGTGAGTGTATGGAGGAGCTTAGTGTCCTCGAAAATCCACGCTATAAGCTGCTGACGCGCTTTGGCACGGTTACCGCCACTCATTTTGAGAGCGTCTTTAATCCGATTGTTCAGGTATTCCATAGACATAAAGTGATGCCTTTATTTTTGCTTATGCTATAAGCATGACACATTTTGCGCTTTGGCAAAAGGTTTAACCGATTTGAGACTTCGGGCCGGAGGCGATAATAAAGATCGGTGCTGCGTCTTGTTCTGTTTTGTACGCATGCATTTGATCAAAGAAATGACCGAAGAGCAGACGGTGGTTTTCAGGTTCTTCGCCTTCGACTTCGGCGTGGAACTGTACACCAATCATATTACCGCAGGAAATACCTTCGATAACGCCATCTTCTGCAATTGCTTCTATACTGAATGTCTCGCGCAATGTTTTGTTTTCGGGCTTATTCCAACCTAAAATCGTGATGCCTTCGCCGTGAACGGAATTTACATGCAGGACACCGCGTTGGAATATACTGCGCAGCTGTCTGTCATCGAGCACATGAATATCATGGACGGTATGGCCGATTTCTTCAGGCTCCATACAGCCGTTCTGGTTGAAATCATTGGCATAACCAGCGGCGTGATCAATACCGTTGTCTTTAAGTTTTTCAAGGCGACCGCCAAATGCGGCGATCATTTCCTGCATTCCGCGGCAAATACCGAGCGTAGGGATATTCAGGCTTTTCGCCTTCCAGATAACCTCCATCGCCTTGATGTCACGCTGTGTATCGCGCAAATCATGTTTACGCTCTTCCCATTGCGGGTCGTCCATATACAGCGGGTCATAAAACATCGGATGCACATTGGCGTTACCGCCCGGCAGCACAACACCGTGAGCGCGGCTGAGAATAGCGTCGACTTCTTCGCTGCTCGCGTCAACGCGGATGTAATCGACCGCTATGCCTGCTTTTTCAAAAGGTTCGGCCCAACGAGGATTAAGGTTTATATGACCATTGGCGCAGAGAGGTGCCAGCATTGCGACACGCAAACCCGCAGCCCGAATATCGGGCGCATCCTCAAAAGATTGGAGTTGTAACTCAGTATCGCTGTTCGGTGGCATAAGCCTATTTTTATTACATAATGTTTATTAATTATTACCTTTATAGCGATTCAGTACATTAAATACAAATAATTTACGGCTGTGACTGGGAGATACGGGTACATCAAAAGCTGTAACGCCTACTGAGAGCCGTATTTAAAGCTCGCTGAGCTCTTTCATGAGGGTATGCGTGCCTTTGACACGCTTGGATGGCGTATCCCAATGGCGCATTGCGACGAGCTTATGATCGGGGCGTAACTTGATCGCCCCACCTTTGGAGGTCATCCAGTGCATAAGCCCTTCGAGGTTCGGCGGAGTGTTTTCATGGAAGCCTATAACCGCGCCTTTCGGCCCTGCTTCGACAGACGATACGCCCGCTTTTTTACAAAGCTGTTTGATCTTCACGATATGGATGAGGTTTTGCACCTCATCAGGCAAGTCACCGAAACGGTCGATCAGTTCGGCGGCGAAGCTTTCGATATCTTCGGGTTCAAGCAGGTCGGACAGACGGCGGTAAAGGCTCATGCGCACGCCGAGGTCGGGAACATAGGTTTCGGGGATCAGCACGGATGTTCCGACATTGATCGTCGGGGACCACGCTTGATCAGCAGGTAGATCATCCAGATCAACACCTTCGCGGGCCATGGCGACGGCTTCCTCCAGCATTTGCTGGTACAGCTCTACACCGACTTCCTTGATGTGGCCCGATTGTTGATCACCGAGCAGGTTCCCTGCCCCGCGAATATCCATGTCGTGTGACGCGAGCTGAAAACCACTGCCCAGCGTGTCGAGCGTTTCCATGACCTCCAGTCGTTTGGTCGCAAGCGGCGTAAGAAGCTCGTTGGCGGGCCATGTGAGGTAGGCGTAAGCACGGACCTTCGAGCGACCGATACGCCCACGGATCTGGTAAAGCTGTGCAAGGCCGAACATATCGGCGCGATGGATGATCATCGTGTTGGCGGTCGGGATATCGATACCGCTTTCGATGATATTGGTGGCGAGCAATACATCATACTGCCCATCGTAAAACGCGCTCATGCGGTCTTCCAGCTCGGTCGGGGTCATTTGCCCATGTGCAGCGATGACCTTAACCTCCGGCACTTCCTCTTTCAGCATTTTCTCAAGGTCTTCCATATCGGCAATGCGCGGGCAAACGTAGAAACTTTGCCCACCGCGATAATGCTCACGCAGCAAGGCTTCGCGGATGACCATAATGTCCATCGGCATCACGAAGGTGCGTACAGCCAAACGGTCAACGGGCGGCGTGGTGATGAGTGACATTTCCTTCACACCCGTTAGCGACATTTGCAGCGTACGCGGGATTGGCGTAGCGGTCAGGGTGAGGACATGGACGTTATTTTTGAATTCCTTCAAACGTTCTTTTTGCTTCACGCCAAAACGTTGTTCTTCATCAACGATCAGGAGGCCGAGATTGTCGAACTTGATACCTTTGGCAAACAAAGCATGTGTGCCGATAACGATATTGACCGAACCATCGCGCATACCGTCTTTGACCTTGGTTGCGTCTTTTGCAGAAACCAGACGGGAAAGCTGCTCAACGCGCAAACCCGTTCCCGCGTAGCGCGCCATGAAGTTCTTGTAATGCTGTCGAACGAGCAGCGTTGTGGGTGCGACAATCGTAACTTGATACCCGTCCATCGCGGCGACATAGGCAGCACGTAGCGCTACTTCGGTTTTACCAAAACCCACATCACCGCAAACAAGGCGGTCCATCGGGTGGGTTTTCGCCATGCTTTCGAGTGTTGCGTCGATGGCGCGTTCCTGATCTTCGGTTTCGGAGTAAGGGAAGCGCGAAGCAAACTCGTTGTACAGTTC
>CAYGQG010000055.1:0-12100 GCA_964351955.1 uncultured Micavibrio sp.
ATGATAAAATCTCTTCTAATGGACGCACTGTGCCGGAAACTGAACGGAATGTGTGCCCTAAACCAGGATGAGGTGTATTAGCATCCGAAAGCGTAACGCCGTCCAGATCGACATTCTCACGACGAGCCTCACGACCAATCGCCGAATGCGGATGCATTTCGATACCGTATTTACGCGCAAACTCCGCGGCTGCACGGGCTGTATTCGGTCCTAAATATCCATCTTGCTTGCCAGGGTTGAGATCAAAATCCTCACGTCCGCCAAAATCGCCGTCCATGCCATCAATACGTTCGAGATAGTGTAAGTTTGTTTGAAGGCGAAGAACTTCGTTCGGCGTAAGATTGCCGTCGTTAATCAAGCGCTGTGTTTCGGAGATAATATTACCCGTATAATCGGAATTCTGTGGGTCTTCGACACCAAACAGCTCCTGCGCCATACGCAAACCATGCTGTGTAAACGGCCCGTCAATGCCGTCAGCGTAATATTTGTGGGGATGCGCGGCATAAAGACCCAGCGCCGTCAGAACGAGCTGTAAATCGGTAATATCGTCTTTTGTATGGGAGGAAGATGCCTGATGGCTCTCGATAAAGTCTTTAACCTTTACCGGATCGTTCGCTATCTCTTGAACTTCCGCTTGGGATAAACCCATTACACAACCCTCAAATTATTTTTTTATTTTTACTTATTATGTCCAAATTATGAGGGTAAAGGCTTAAAAATTGGTTAAAGACACCGCCCGCCAGCGCAATAAGGCTCGATTTTTCAAGTTCCTAAAAAAAGTTTGGTTGTCTACAAGGCGGCATTTTTTGGTTTTTTGCGCCGCAAAATCATCAAAATGTGGTTATTTTTATATCAAACGACATCAAAGATACCCATTTCTCATAAAACGGCATTTTTTCCGCCAACATAAGGAATTCCTAATACTGCGCTGCGGTAAATTTTTTTCTGGACGGCTCTATACGAAGGGAGTAGACCATCGACCTGAAGGAACGGTCTGCGTCTAAAAAAGTGTTTTAGGAGATTGGTATACATGAATAATTACAGCCACGATCTTGAGTTTGAAATCATCATCCCTGAGCTTAAAGGGACGACGAGAACTCAGATTCTAAAAAGCTTGTCACGACACGCATCCGAAGCATTGAATGTTTCGGCAAGCGGCCTTTACGATCTGCTGCTCAAAAAAGAGCAGGCTTCAAGCTCCGGCATTGGCGGCGGTGTCGCCATCCCGCACATTCAGGTACAAGGCCCGCGCAAAGGCATGGCCATTATGGCAACACTTAACAGTCAGGTCGATTTCGATGCCGTTGACGGCGAAACCGTTGATCTGGTCTGTCTGGTTATTTCACCCGAACGTGACGGTCCGATCCACTTGCGCCGTCTGGCCCGCATCTCTCGACTACTACGCTGCGATGATCTGCATAAAAAGCTCATAGAAGCCAAAGATATCGAAGCGATCCGCGCCCTGCTGATCGATCCCGAAGGCTGGTTGATGGCTGCTTAATCGCAGACACAAAAAAGGCCGCATCACTGCGGCCAGATCGTTGAGATAGAAATCTAAAAATTAATGCACATGCGCAGATGCAAGATCATTATGCTCGATCACTTGCAATGCCTCATCCATCGTATCCATTACAGATAGCGGCGTTCCATCAGCAGCGTGAATGGCAAATCCTTCTTGTCCCTGCATGTGAATTTTTCGCACATACGCAATGTCGTGAATTCCGAATGTCAGAAAATCTTGGTTTGATAGGCCCTTAAGAACCGTCGTCGGTGTATTGTCGTCTATGTTGTTCATCGTGTTTACCCTCGCAATTCCTAGTATAACAAAAAATGGGTTTCTAAATCACTAAAATCCTAAAATCAAAAGTATATTAGAATGTGACCGACCCTATTTTCCTTCAATATCAGAAGCTTCGACATCGATCGCTTGTGGAGTTTTATCGATACCTTCTGCGTCTTTGATTTTAATTTTGCGCGCTTTGGATTCCGGCACAACACGTTCCAACTCGATGTAAAGCAAGCCGTTATTCAAACTAGCATCGTGGACTTCAATCCCGTCCGCCAAAACAAAACTACGCTGGAATTGACGGGCTGCGATACCGCGATGCAGATACACGCGCTCCTCATCATCCGCCTGCTTACCACGGATTGTAAGCTGGTTGCTCTCAATCTCGACATCCAGATCGTCCATCGTAAAACCAGCCACAGCCAGCGATATACGCAAGCCTTCGCTGCCAATCTGTTCAATATTGTAAGGGGGGTAACCTTCTCCGCCGGATTTACGCAAACGGTCAAAAGTTTTTTCAATTTCGTCAAACCCTAGAAATAAAGGGCTGTCGAATAATGTCAGTCGTCCTGTACTCATGTCATTCTCCTCATCGTTGAGCGAGTATTACAAACATCGGCCCTGCATGAGGCACCGATAGAAATTAATATAGGGGTTTTATAAAAAGAGGCAAGTTGTCTGATACTTAATTCGGATTAAAGCGGCCTTTGGACGACTCTTTAACAAACAAACGGTCGCAATACCCGCACTCAACATGGTCTTGCAGATCAAAGCTGTACCACACCAGAGGATGCCCCAACGCGCCGCCACCGCCATCACATTTCACACCATGGGCACGATCGTCAACGACGATCAATTCGGGCTTATCGGGTGTAGCAGCGTTATCAGGCATGAGTATCTTCTTCTTTGTGCTTTGTTAAAAGTACATCACGTTATATCTTTAAAATAGGAGCATATTCAATCCCTAATACACTGATGCCACGAATGGAACCACGCAAAATCATAGACCCCGACACACTTACATTCACGGACAGCAAGCCCGTACAAGCCAACCCTGATCGCTATATGCAAATCACGGTCGATACCGCTAAAATTGTCGAAAGCTGGTCCGCATCGCTCTATAGCTTCGAATGGCTGCATGACGGCAAACTCAAATCAGGTGACGATTTAAAGCCCTCTGACCGCGAAAAGCAAAAAGCCGTCTTCGCCTCACTGGACGCGGGCGAAGCTCTGGAAAGACCTGTGCTCGGCATCGGCATACAGGACAATGCAGAGATAGGATCAGGTCGGGTAATCTTCCTCACTCTGACAAAGCTGGGTGCAAAAACGCTGCCCGTTGATATTCCCAAATCCTGCGAAGCCGATTTCAAAAATTTCCGCGCAGATTAAACAAGAAAGCGTATACTGAAAATATGAGCATGCCCGCAAACAAACGCAAAAACGAACACGGCAACGTATTGATTTATATTCTGGTTGCCGTTGCTTTGCTGGCCTCGTTATCTTTTGCTGTTTCTCAAAGCGGGCGCGGAAATGTGCAGCAATTAAATGCGGAACGCGCACGATTATTCGGGTCAGAAATTCTGGAATACGCGACCAATCTCGGCAATGCCGTAACGCAACTAAAGCTTCGTGGCTGCGATGAATCGGAAATTAATTTCGACAACCCATTGGCCACCGGATACAACAATACAGGCGCACCGGCTGACAATACTTGTGACGTTTTCCACCCCAGCGGCGGTGGTCTGTCATGGCAAAGCATCCCTGAAAGAGCCAGAAACCAGACGGCATCATACCATCCCGACTATTTCATAAACGCTACAAATCAGGTCAGCGGCACAAAAACAAATTCTGGAGACTTGGCTATTTATGCGGAAATAAACCTCGAGGTTTGCGCAGCGATAAACACATTAATCGGCCTTGATCCTGCCGACCCACCGAATACCGACCCGACATTCCACAACAATACCGCTTTTAAATTTACCGGCAGCTTTGCGCAACCTGCAAGCCTGTCTGCCTACCCCAATGAAGTGGTCGGCTGTTTCTTAGACGGCGGTAACGGGTTTTATTATTTCTACAAAGTTCTGATTTCACGCTAATTGGCCTTGCGCCATTTCGGCCCTTCGGGTGTGTCGATAATCTCGATCCCCTGCGCCGCCAACTCATCACGAATTTCATCCGCACGTGCAAAATTTTTCTCGGCTTTTGCTGCGGTTCTCTCATCAAGCATATTTTTTATATCCGCATCAAGATCGCTCTCTGCAATATGATTGGCAGCACCAAGCACAGTAGATTTTTTAATCCCAATCAGCGCAATGGTATTCTCCAAAACAGCTTTCAAATAGGGTTTTTCAGCATCATCCGCTTTATTGATAACCTTCACCAATGCCCCCAATTCCGCAAAAGCCAGTGGTGTATTAAGGTCATCGCAGAGCGCATCCAAAACAGGTTTACAAACGTCCTCTGTTCTTGTTTCGCTCACGTCACGTAAAGATACAAACACTGTATTAATCCGATCCCACAAAGCTTCGGCTTGACGAATGCCTTGTGCACTCCAATCCAGCGGCTGTCTATATTGTGCAGATAGTAGTGCCATACGGATTACAGGCCCATCCAGATCAGGGTCAGCTAAAAGGTCATGCACCAGCGTCACGTTGCCCAAAGACTTCGACATCTTCTCACCTTCGACGGTCAAAAACCCGTTATGCACCCAGACATTGGCAAATGCTGCAAGATCATCATGACCATGAGCGCAGCAAGATTGCGCAATCTCGTTTTCATGATGCGGGAAGTTCAAATCCGCCCGGCCGCCATGAATATGAAACGGCAAGCCAAGATGCTTTTCCGCCATCGCCGAACATTCGATATGCCACCCCGGGCGACCACGCCCCCACGGGCTATCCCATCCCGGCTCGTCATCGCTTGATGGTTTCCACAACACGAAATCAGCAGGGTCTTTTTTGTAAGACGCAACCTCGACCCGTGCTCCGGCGACTTGCTCATCACGGCTACGCCCCGATAACCCGCCGTAATTCGCGAATGACGGCACATTAAACAAAACATGTCCGTCTGCCGCATACGCATGCTCGCGCTCGATAAGCTGCTCGATCAAGGCAATCATCTCACCAATATGCTCGGTCGCGCGCGGCTGAATATCAGGCTGCGTACAGCCCAGCTTCGCCATATCTTCATTATAAATCTGCTCGTATTTACGGGTAATGACATCAATCGCCTCACCCGTCTCAACGGATGCCGCCATGATCTTATCATCGACATCAGTAATGTTAGAAACGTATGTCACCTTAGGATACAGGGTCTTCAAAACACGCGTCAGCAGGTCAAACACCACCGCCATCCGCGCATTGCCGATATGCGCATAATTATACACCGTTGGCCCGCAGGCATAGAGCCGCACATGGCTCTGATCAAGCGGTTCGAATGTCTGTTTTTCACGTTTAAGTGTATTGAAAAGGCTGAGTTGCGGCATATGTCACTTGCTATAAAGGCATTTTTTTCTGGTATTGAGCGCATTAAAAAGCTAGAAGACCCGAAACACAAGGATTTTTC
Organism: uncultured Micavibrio sp.; assembly: GCA_964351955.1. Classification (GTDB taxonomy): domain Bacteria; phylum Pseudomonadota; class Alphaproteobacteria; order Micavibrionales; family Micavibrionaceae; genus TMED27. The sequence goes on from CAYGQG010000055.1 coordinate 5,351, forward strand.
ACATGGTTTCATCCCCAAAGGACTCTAATAAAGTCGTCGATATGTGCAGTGACGATAAAAATAGCACAAAACCATCCCGCGACGAGGCCGAAGAAGCTGTACGCACTTTGCTGCGCTATATCGGTGAGAACCCGAAACGTGAAGGCTTGGTCGACACCCCTGCCCGCGTTATTCGCGCTTATGATGAATTTTTCGAAGGCTATTATCAGGACCCTTCAAAAGAGCTTGGTAAAACATTCGAGGACATCGAAGGCTTCGACGACATCGTATTGGTAAAAGACATCGAGTTCACATCACATTGTGAACACCACATGGTGCCGATCAACGGTATCGCCCATGTTGCCTACTGGCCTGATAAAGCAGTTGTCGGTATCTCGAAACTGGCGCGCATCGTTGATATTTTCTCCAAACGTCTGGTGTCGCAGGAAAACATGACCAACGGGATCGCAAAATGCATCGAAGATACGCTAAAGCCTAAAGGCATCGCCGTATACATTGATGCCGATCACCAATGCATGTCGATCCGCGGCGTGAAAAAACGCCAGTCATCAACAGTGACAACAACGTTCAGAGGCCGTCTACAAGACGACCACAGCGCACAAATGCGCTTCCTGACTATGATTAGCGAAAAGAAATAAGCTGATTATTTAACTTAGTGCATCATCGTTTCCGTACCGGCGGTATCGCTTTTCAGCAAAGCCCGTACATATGGCGAAGTATTCACCGCATCGATCAACCGTTCCTTTGTGAACGGTTTTTTGATGAAATTACGCGCCCCCAGCGAAGACGCAAGCTGAATACTTTCACGTACCGTATCCACACTGAGCATCACAACAAACGCACCGGGATCAACCGCGTGTACCGCTTGCAAAACCTGATGCCCACTCATCCCTGGCAAATGAATATCCAGAAACAGAATATCCGGCGCGTTCTCGATATATTGCTCGATCGCAGACTCTCCATCCTTACAAACAACCAGATCAAACTTGGTGTTCAGGATATTTGATGCGTAATGCGCCGTAAAACGATCATCCTCGACCAACATCACCAATGGTTCATCACGGCGCTTACGACGTGACGCAATACTTTCAACTTTGTGAATATCGGCCATGGATTCATACGAAGAAATACACTTGGCACTTAACAACTTCTGATCCGCCAGCTTTTGATACGTACGCAGCTGATTGGCAAAAGAATCCATATCAGCCATACCTTTTGGCAATTTCGCTTCCAGTATTTTAAAAATTTCACGCAAAGCCTTCTGCTCTTGATCGGATTGAACCTGCACGGTCGCAAACACATCCAGATCACTAAAAGCACAAACACTGCCTTCGAATTTGCCATCCAACGCGGCATGCAGTTCTTTTACAAACTCATCTGTACGCGCTGTCGCTATTTGAATTTTGTCATGAATTGCCGTTAAATCCGAAACAAGTTCGTCATGTTTCAAATTTTTAGACAATGAGAAAAACAGGCCAAAACATAGCTCTGGCTTGCCTTTTAAGTTTTCTATCTGCGTCAGAAAATAATGCTCTGCGCTCTCTCGAACGAGTTTCATAGACTCTTCACCCCTGTTCCCCGGTTGCCACTCTTTTTTATTAGCCGACTTTTTGCGATGACGGCATTACTCACAATTTTAAAGTGAATATCTTAATTATTCGTATATTCAAAAATTCTTATACGAGAGTCCAAGCAACCGTAGATTGCTCTAAACCAAGCGGCAAGGGCGTTATGTTTCCATCTGGGGTTGTGATTATTTCAACATTTTGCGGTGTTTTTTCGAGTGTAAATGTCTCATTTGATACGGGTAAACCATAAAAATTAGGCCCATTTTCGCATAAAAATCGCTTAAATATGGCCTGATCACCCTCTTTGGATAAATCCAGACCCGCCTCTTCGAAGCTTTGCGCATAAAGCTGGGGTGCAATTCCACCGGTAAAACATCCCGCTGCGCAACCGCAATCGGTCGCCTTTGTTGTATGCGCCGCACTATCCGTACCGGCATAAAATTTGGTATTCCCCGCATCCGTCGCTGCCGCGCGTAATGCCGCACGATCTTCTGCAAACTTCAAAAGCGGCAAACAAAACAGATGATATTTCAAACCCTGTAACAAATCGCCAACCGTATACAAAAGATGCTGCGGCGTTATCGAAGCCACAACATTATCACCGCAAGATTTCACAAACTCGACCGCCGTGCGGGTCGTCACATGCTCGCATGCAACTTTCAATGTCGGGAATTGCTCAACCAACTTCGGCATCTGCTCGCGATAAAACACATCCTCGGCATTACTATCCTGCGCAAAATACTCATCACCCTTCATCGCATGCTGTTCGCCATGGATACACAGCACAACGCCGTGCGCCTGCATGGCTTCGAACACGCCGTTCTCGAAATAATTGGCAAACGGATATCCGAAATCCGCACCCGTCGTTCCATGCGGCGGATAATATTTACATGCGCGAAGAAGACCGCTTTTAACGCCCTCTTCAATCATTTGCGGTGTGGTGTCTTTGGTCAGGTACAGCGGAACGATGATATCATCGAACGCATCCGCGCCTTCCCGTTTGATCAGATTGATATACCCTTCGATACACCAATACTCCAACGGATCATCCTTAAAAACCTTGGCTACAGGGGGTTTGGTGTTGGGCATAGCCAAAACACCGCAACAGCCCATATCCAGTTGTGATTGAATAATCGGCCCCATCAATCCGTCCTGACGGAGATGCGTGTGAAGGTCATACCATTTAGGGAGTGTAAATTTCATACCCTATGCTTTAGCTTAAATGTATGAATTTTCAAAGCCTGTTAGACCCCGAAATTCAAAAATTCATCCGTAATCATGAAGATGAGGATGTCGCCAAGCTTGCTCTTAAGCCTATGCCTGACAGCAACTGGGATCGCTCCGCGATTATGAACCAGATCAAAGCCAGACAAAAAGCCCGCGTAAAAGTCCCGCAATGGCTCGAACAGGAAAACACATTGCTTTTCCCAAACGCGAATCTGGTTGAGCAAGCCTCTTCGGCAGCAACAGCGCTTTACAAAACCTCCATCATAAACGGCGAAGCATTTATTGACCTGACCGGCGGCATGGGGGTCGATAGCTGGGCTTTGTGCCAATCATTCAAAAAGGGGATTTGCGTCGAACGCGATAAACAAGCTGCTGACCTACTCGCCCATAACCTACCGCAAATATGCAACACACCTATCGATGTTTTAAACAGTAAGGCCGAAGACTTTATCACCGATATGCCGAATGTGGATCTGGTCTTCATCGACCCGCAACGCCGTGATAGCGGATCGAAAGGCAAATTCCGTTTCGAAGATTGCAGCCCCGATATTTTAAAACTACTTCCGGCGCTCTCTTCCAAAACACAAAAGATCATCATCAAGGCCTCACCCATGCTTGACATTCACCACGGCATAGAACAGCTCGGTTCTGTAAGCGAAGTCCACATCATAGAAAAAGACCAGAACTGCAAAGAGCTGCTATTTGTCCTTACCCCTGAAAAGCTAAATAACGACCCGAAAATAGTATCCGTAGCCATCGGCCCAGACGGAAATATCATCAACCGCTTTGAATGCACATTGCAGGCAGAACGCGAATCTTCATGTGATTTCGCAATGCCGCAAAAATATTTATATGAACCGGGAGCCGCTTTTATAAAAAGCGGAGGGCTAAAAACCCTTGCTGCGCGTTATGAAGTATCAAAACTGCATCCCCACACGCATTTATACACATCTCACGGCCTTAAATCGGATTTTCCGGGCCGAATTTTTGAAATTCAAGGCGTACACAAAGCACAAGCCAATGATATTCCTGACAAAAAAGCCAATCTCACCATTAGAAACTTTCCGATGACAGTTGATAAGCTACGCAAGAAGCTGAAACTTTCTGACGGTGGAAGCGTCTTTTATTTCGCTTGCACGCTCATGAATGAAGACAAAGCAATCATCAGCTGTGTAAAAAGATAAAATTTTAGATAAATACATATGAAATTTAACATTTATTTTGTATTAAATCGTTTAAAATAAAAGAGTATTAAGATTTACGAATATATATTTGGGGTATGACAAGCTTTCATTTGCTTGCATAAAAAATAACTATAAAATAATCGGGTATGCTCAATTTAGGCGTATTCACGTAGGACAGGGTCATATATGCTATCTGATGCGAAAACTTCTCTGCGTACCCGCACACATGATGGTTTATCTCCAACAACTGAAGACTATTCCGTGTTAAAAGAACGTAGCAAAGCCGAAAATTTCAAAAGCCTGCTTTTGTCATCACCGGGGCAAATCTGGAAAAGCCGCGTAAGCTGGCGGATTGCTGCTGCCGTTTTTATGACGATTCTGCTTGTCCAAACACTGATCATGAACTTCGGTACTTTGCCATCATACAAAGCTAAAATGCTAAGCGACCTCAGAGAAGCGGGGCGCGGTGCCATCGCCTCCATCATCGACACAAAGGTCAGCATCAACGAAGTCCCGTTCACAGAAGAACAGGTAAAACGCTTGCTCTACACAACCGATGTCAGCGGCCTAACCGTCTATTCATACGAAAGCAATTTCCTGAACAGATACGGCGCGGCAGCCGGCACGATGAGCCAGCTTAAAGACACAAACGAAACAACATTCGATGAGGCATCGGGTTATTACACAACCGTTCTAAACCCCGGCGATCTCAAACGTCCGTATTACGTGGTCATGCGCATGAACGCGCAAACCGTAATCGATGAAGTCGCAATCTATGTGCAGGACACCATCAAAATTATGCTGATCATGTCATTGTTCGTAACAACCGTGTTGATGATTGCACTGGGACGTTGGCTGCTCGAACCTGTGTTGTTCATGCGGCAAAATCTTTTATTGGCATTCCAAAACCCCGAACAGCCAGACATTCCCGATTCCCCGTTTGACCAACGTGATGAAATCGGCGGCGCAATCGAATTGGCGAATAAACTTATATTGCAGAACGCCGACAATTTGACGCGCATCAAAAGCGCTGCAGAAGATAAAATCCATAAACTCGCTTATTACGACACGCTGACAGGGCTGCCAAACAGGACATTGTTCGTACAGACATTAAGCGAACGCGCCCGACAAAAAAGCGACGGCACAGCCGAGCGTTTTGCTGTTGTGACGATTGACCTTGACCATTTCAAAGACATCAACGATTCCATGGGCCACAATGTCGGCGATGCCATTTTGCGCAGTGTTGCAAAACGTTTGCGCGCAGCAATGCCCGAATCCGCTGTCGTTTCACGCTCCGGCGAGGATGAATACGCCATCATGATGCCGCTTTCCAGTGACATCAACACATCCCGCGATGTCGCAGAAAAAGTGATCCATGTTATTCGCTCCGAACCTTTCAAAGTTTTCAACGAAGCCTTTCAGGTCCGCGCTTCTATCGGTGTTTCAACCTTCCCTGATGATGCGGTCGACCCCGATCAGGTTTTGAAAAACGCCGATATTGCCTTGAACCGTGCGAAAGAAGAAGGCCGCGACGCGATCAAAGAATATTCCGAAGATTTCGACCGCGCCGTACAACAACGTTTCCAAATGCTGCGCGATCTGCGTGACGCGATGGAGCATGAGCAACTGCAACTTTACTACCAGCCCCAGCTTGATCTACGCAGCGGTAAGGTCATCGGTGCCGAAGCTTTGCTGCGTTGGTGGAAACCTGATAACAGCAAACAAGGCGGTACATTTATCTCGCCCGCAGAATTCATTCCGGTTGCCGAGCAATCCGGCCTGATCGTGCCCATCGGCGAATGGGTCATGCGCACAGCCTGCACCATGGCGAAAACTTGGCACGAAGATCACGGCATAGACATCCGCATCGCAATCAACGTTTCCGGCGCACAATTTACACAAAGTGACATTTGCGGCTTTACCCAACGCATCATAAACGAAGTCGGCATCGACCCGACCAAGGTAGAGCTAGAAGTGACGGAAAGCATCTTCATGGATGACATCGGTCATACCATTCAAACATTGCAAAACCTGCACGCTATTGGCGTAGAACTGGCGATTGACGATTTCGGTACAGGATACTCTTCCCTGTCTTACCTGCGCCAATTCCCGATCGACCGTTTGAAGATTGACCAAAGCTTTATCCGCAACGCACTAAACGATCCTGACGATGCGTCCATTGCCCGCACAATCATCGCGCTGGGCCGTGCGCTGAACCTGAACGTTATTGCCGAAGGCGTAGAAACAGTCGAGCATGAGAAATTTCTGCAAGATGAAGGCTGTGACGAAGTACAAGGCTTCCGCTATTCCCGCCCTGTTCCTGCCGAAGATTTCCTCTCCTTTGTACAAAGCTACAACGGCGATATAAAATCCTTCGAATAAAGAATAGAGATTGAACTTCCCAAACTGAAACTGTATTCCTGTCAGCCATGACAGCTTTATATTCCAAAAATTGTGAAGCCCTTAAAGGCCATGTCCGCATCCCCGGTGATAAATCCATCTCTCACCGCGCATTGATGTTTGGCGCTCTTACAATCGGCGAAACAATGATCAGCGGCTTGCTCGAAGGCGAAGACGTTCTTGCCACCGCCGCGGCCCTGCGCGCAATGGGCGCAACGATCAACCGTGATGGTGACGACTGGGTCGTCGACGGGGTTGGCGTCGGGGGACTGCTGCAGCCGGAACAGGCGCTGGACATGGGCAATTCCGGCACATCGACCAGACTTCTGATGGGCTTGGTGGCAAGCCACGGAATCACCGCAGCTTTCACC
>CAYGQG010000056.1:0-12076 GCA_964351955.1 uncultured Micavibrio sp.
CGTTAATGGCGATTATTATTTGATGGCATCCGGGCGGGCGATTGATGATCGTCATCGGGGGATACATAAATTATCGGACGATAAGGCCGGATGGAAAAAGGTTCTGTCGTTGCCGGAAGAGGCACGGTTTTTCAAGCAGGTGGGGCAATGCCATTTAGCATGGAATGAGGCGGTAGGGGATAAGGCACCGTTTACAAATGCAAGCGTGTCCTGGATTAATTTGTGCGATCAGTGATGGTTGATGAACTTTAAGGAAACTCAACCTTACCGGGGGTTTGCTTGAATGTGCCAAGCTTTGGGATTCCCGGTGCGCCAGTGCCATCACCTTCATCGATTTTAACCGGTTGGGTTGGTTCGGGAGGGGCAGTATTCTCCGTATCGGCAGCCAGCGCCTTGGCTTTTTCTTCAAAATTAGGGTTGGTCAGTTCTTCTTTTAACAAGATGATTGAGACACGGCGATTGCTCGCATGACGGGGGTCGTCAGGTACTAAATGCTCTGTATCTGCTTTTCCAACTACATTGTTAATGCGCTCTTTGGGGAAGTCTGCATCCAGAAGTACGCGGCGGCTAGAGTTCGCACGATCGGCGGATAGTTCCCAGTTTGTGTATGTTGCGCCGGGGCCATAAGGCGCGCTGTCGGTATGACCGCGGATAGAAAGCTCGTTCGGTTGTTCCTTGATAATTGCTCCGACTTCACGGAAAAGCTTTTCCGTTTTATCAAACATTTGAGCGCTACCGGTGGCGAACATCGGGTTGCCGTCCTTATCTATTACCTGAATTCTAAGGCCCTCGGGTGTTTGGTCGATCAGAATGTTGTCTTTAATGCTTTTAAGGTCAGGGTTTGTGTCTATGGCTTCACGCAAAGCTTGTTCAGCTTTTTTGAAGCGCTCTTCTTCTTCCGTTGCGCCGCCTTTGAGATTTCTGTTTCTTTCAGATTTTGGATCCTTACCGGCAGTTCCTGTCGGGGTCGGGTTGGATATGGTTTGCAGGTTTGTTGTCATAGCCCCTTCGGTAGACATGCTCAAGCCGCCCATAACGCCGCCAGCGCCGCTTTCACGTTGAGATACTGTCGGGTGTGTGGGGTCGAAGAAGTTTGAGATGGCGTTGCGCTCTTCGTCGGTCGAGACATTGAGTAGCCAGAGTAGAAGGAAGAAAGCCATCATTGCCGTTACAAAGTCAGCATAAGCAACCTTCCAAGCGCCGCCATGGTGACCGCCGCCTTTTTTGATTTTCTTTATAACTATCGGCTGTTCGAGTTTATCTTCGTCGGCCACTCTTTGTGATCCTTAATTTATTGTCCCGTGCCTTATTGAGCAGCAGGGGATGGCAATTCGTTCAAGCGGTCTTCAAGTTCCTGGAAGGTCGGCTGTACATCGTGAGGCAGGAATTTACGTGCAAATTCAACTGCGACTTGCGGTGCGGCACCATTCAGGAATGCAATGATCCCGACTTTGATGCATTTGTAATACATGACTTCGGATTCTGCCTTTGTGGTCATGGCCCCTGCGATCGGGGCAACCATACCGTAGGATAACCAAACCCCAAGAAATGTCCCAACCAGAGCGCCCCCAATCAGTTTACCGAGCACTTCGGGTGGTTCGGAGATAGAGGCCATTGTTTTAATAACACCCAAAACAGCCGCAACGATACCCAGTGCGGGGATACCGTCAGCCATGGTCTGCACGGCATGGCCCGGATGGCCTTCGTGATGGGCGATTGTTTCAATTTCTTCGTCCATCAATGCTTCCAGCTCGAATGTGTTTTCATTACCAAGCGAGATAATACGCAGGTAATCACATAAGAAAATGATGGCGTGGTGGTTATGCTGAAAGCTCGGGAATTGTGCGAAGAGGTCGCTTTCTTCGGGCTGTTCAATATGCTGTTCGAGTGCGAGCCAACCTTTGGTACGTGCGAGCTTGAAGACGGTGTAGAGCGTGCTCATCAGCTCTATGTAATCTTCCTTGCTGTATGCTGTCGGTTTTGTAAGCGCACCCATGTATTTCATGGTGCCTTTAATCGTTTCTGAGGAGTTCGCAATCATAAAGGCAGCGATAGCAACACCCAGAATAATGACCATTTCCCCTGGCATCGCGCTCAGGATCAATGCCATCAGTTTCATAAATTTAGGGATGTCGAAGTGCATCGCGATCAAAAGACCGCCGAATGTACAAACGAAAACTAAAGCTAGGCCAACGAGTTTCATATGGTCTGTCCAAATTCTTTGTCAGATAAGCATGGTATGTGATTCACAATTAAAAAGCCCTTAATTGATCTTGAGTGGTAATGACGCAGTTTTTGGCGATATCCAGCAATACTTTGAGCTATAGCACGTAATAGAGTGTGCTGTTTTTGTCGCGCAAGATCAAGGGTATAAGCGCTTATGTGCTAATAAAGCCCTTAACGTGTGGGTGGAATGAATTTTGGTGCAGGTTCAGCGTGACCGAAAAGATAGCCTTGCGCGCAGGGGATTTTGACTTGTTTTAAAAACTCTAATTGCTCTTCTTCTTCAACGAATTGCGCCACTATTTTAATGTTCTGTTTTTGGCATGTGGCGAGAATATCTTCGATTGTTTTCTGGCTTTCAGCGTCATCGTAAAGGCGTTTGAGAAGCTTGCTGCTGGTTTTTATGTAGGATACGTCCAGCGTTTTAAGAAATTCAGAAAGTTCATCATCAAACTGGATATTGTCCAGACTGACAGGGTAATCAAGTTCGTTCAGAGATGTCACGAAATTGCTGAGGGAAGAAAAGTTTTCGATGCTGCGAGGGTTGTTGATTTCAATGAGCACTCTTGTGTTCAGGTCGCGACGGGCGAGTTGGTCGTGGAATTTTTCGGAAAATTTAGGGTCTTCGATTGATTTGCTTGAGATGTTGACGGCGAAGCGTGTTCTGGTTGTACCTGCTTTGAAGTGAACGTAATTCATTGTGCGTTCCAGTACCGCGAGATCAAAGTCAGGGGCCATGCCGTTGTCTTCACCGAACATTACCCAGTCACCGATATTGCCGCTGTTTACGCGGCAAAGGACTTCGTAGTGATCCGCTTCTCCGTTTGTTGTTTTCACAACGGGTTGGAAGTTGATGTTGAAGTCAACGCGCTCAATAATAGCTTTGAACTCACTAAGTTTGTCGGTGTTTGATGTGACGAGTTTTTTCATGTTTTGAATTAACGTCGTCTCGATTTCGCCGTCTTTGTTTTCCTGAAATGCCTGAATGGTATGGACAAGCGCACGGGCGGCTTCGTTGCTCGTCATTTCGTTGAGGTTCGCATCTATGGTTTTTGTCGTTACCTCAATGCCTTCGCCTGCGGGGTCCAGCTCTTTTGATATTTTGATGATGCGTTCTTTGAATTTTTCGATTTTTGCATCGCTGTTGTGGAGTAGGCCATAGGTATTTTCTTTAATCTGTGAGGCAGGGCAGTCAGCCAGTGATTCATGGCGCATCATTTCTGTTATGCGGCCGATTATTTCCGACCAGTTTTCCTCGGGGATTGCGTCTGTTCGTCCGAAGTCAAATACAGTCATCGAGGCGCTCAGGTTATTACGCTGAGCGTAATGGAATACCCGTTTGGCTTCGCTTTCAAATTCGACACGTTCTTCTAAGGGGTCTTCCAGACCAATTGTCTCGCCTATGAATTCAGTGGTTAAGGCTTCAGGAAGGCCGTCGTCTTGAACGTCAAAACCGGTGGTCATGCCTTCGGGTTTTTCAAGATCATCCGCAACAAAACCCGTCTCGAGAGCCTCGTCGTTATCGTCCTCCGCAGTAAAGCCTGTGGTCAGAGCTTCGGGTTCTTTGTAATCATCGGCGGCAAATCCGGTTTCAAGCGTTTTTGCAGCTTCAGGTTCGGGGGAGAAGTCGGTTGTCAGAGCCTCGCTCTGGGAGAGGTCTTCAGGAATGAAACCTGTTAGCATAGGTCCGCCATCTTGCTCTTCCATGAGTTTGGACAGTTCGCCGAGCAACGCATTGCTTGTGCCTATGGCGACGTAGAAATGGTTGCTGTTGGGGAGTTTTATTGTGGTCTAGTTGCGTTTTTGAGCGCTGATGGTTTTGTTGAGTTCGATAAGTATCGGACCTTGGCGGTTGGCGGGCATTGTGTTTTTTCTTAGTTTATTTAGGAGGTTGTGGTATTTCGGCTCGAAAATTGTGAGCCATCTTTTGCCCGGTAATTCTTCGTGATCGATGCCGGTTAATGTTTTAACTGCGCCCGTTGCATAGACGATGGAGCCTTTTGGGTCGATCTCGATAAACAAATCCGCCGATGCGAAGGCACAGGCGAGAAAGCGGTCTCTTTGTTGTTTTAATTGTTTTTGTTTTTTGAATTTGAACATGCGGGATCGGATACAGCGAAGTTATCAACGTATAGGATACCCGAAAAAAGAGTTTGGCGCACCCGCTTGTTTCGATTGTAGGTATCAGGATTTTAGAATACGGGCCGCATCCAATGCACCGTAGCTGAAGATGCCGTCGCAGCCTGCGCGTTTGAAGCCGAGAAGGCTTTCCAGCAAGGCTGTATCGAAGTCAAAGCAGCCGTGGTCTGCGGCATGGCGGAGCATCGCGTACTCACCACTGACTTGGTAAGCGAATGTCGGGATGCGGAACGTTTCTTTGACGCGATGCGCGATGTCCAGATACGGCATGCCGGGTTTAACCATGACCATGTCTGCGCCTTCGTTGATGTCGAGTTCGACCTCGCGCAATGCTTCGTCGCTATTGGCGGGGTTCATTTGGTAAGTCTTTTTGTCGCCTTTTAGTGCAGCTTTTGAGCCGACGGCATCACGGAACGGACCGTAGAAGCAAGATGCGTATTTGGCAGCGTAGGCCATGATGGCAACATCTTCGAACCCTTCGGAGTCCAGCGCTTTACGAATTGCGCCGACACGACCATCCATCATGTCGGACGGGGCGATGATGTCTGCACCTGCGCGGGCTTGGTTCAATGCTTGTTCACACAGGATTGCGACTGTCGCGTCATTCAGGATTTTGTCGCCTTCGAGAATACCGTCGTGACCGTGCGTTGTATAGGGGTCGAGCGCAACATCGGTGATGATCCCGATATCCGGCGCTGCGTCTTTGATGCGCTTAATGGCGTTGCAAATAAGGTTCATCGGGTTGAGGCTTTCTTCACCGCGTTCCGTCTTTTTGCTTTGCGGTGTGACGGGGAAGAGGGCGATAGCGCTTACGCCTAATTCCTGTGCTTCTTTGGCTTGTTCGATGAGTTTTTCGATGCCCAGACGTTCGATGCTCGGCATGGTGGTGATTGCTTCTGATTTATTCGCATCTTCAAGGATGAAGGCAGGCCAGATAAGATCGGCCGCTTTGAGGGTGTTTTCCGCGACCATATCCCGTACCCAGCCCGAGCTACGTAGGCGACGCATACGCGTTTGTGGATAGCCATGGGCAGTATTTTGCTGCTGTGCTTGCTCCGTTGTCGGGCTTGCCGTATTCTTTTTTTGCTGTGTCATACCTTCACCAGATTTGTCTTTGGACATAAATAGGCTGTAATCCCTCATGGATCAAGAAATTCCCGATAATGAAGTTCTTATTGAAACGCGTGACGGCGTTGGACTGATTACCCTTAATCGTCCGAAAGTGCTGAATGCGCTTTCACTCGATATGATCCGTCAAGTAGCAACGGCCTTGAATAATTGGAAAGATGACGATGCTGTTAAGGCTGTTGTCTTTATGGGGGCGGGGGATCGTGCTTTTTGTGCGGGCGGAGATATTAAGGCGTTTTACAGTGCGGGTATGGACTCGCGGCGAGGTGCTGTTGGTCCTCGTGTTCCTTTGGTTTTTTTTGGCGAAGAATACTCCCTGAATAAACAGATTTTCAATTACCCCAAGCCGACGGTGTCCTTGATGAACGGGATTACCATGGGAGGTGGTTATGGCGTTGCAGGGCATTGCAATGTCCGTATTTGCGGCGACAAAACCGTTATGGCTATGCCCGAAGTGATTATCGGGTTTTTCCCTGATATCGGCGGGTTATATCACCTTGAGAAATGCCCGCATCATTATGGTCGGTATTTGGCAATGACGGGTGATCAGGTGGATGGGCGATTGGCTGTGAAGCTTGGGCTTGGTGATATATACGCGGATGACTGCAACGCGGAGAAGGTTATTACGGCTGTGAAAGCGGCGATTGACGCTGCCGACTTTAATGCATCCATGGCGGATGCGTTGAGTGGAAGCGCTGCCGATGTTGATGTTCCGCATGCAGATATGATTGAGAAGGTTTTTGCGAACATGGATGTTGTTTCGGTGTTCGAGGCGTTGGAGAAAGACGGTTCTGATGCTGCGAATGACGCGTTAGCGAAGATGAGAGCTGTATCGCCGACGAGTCTGAAGGTTGTTGCGGCTTATCTGGAGCGTATTCAGAATGCTGATTTTAATGATGTTATCGCGCAAGACTTTGTTTTGGTTCAGCATTTCATCAAGCAGCCGGATATGTATGAAGGAATTCGGGCTAAACTTATTGATAAAGACAATAATCCCAAATGGTTGCCGGATGATATTGAGAATGTGAATGACGATAGTGTTAAAGAATATTTTACGCCTACAGGATATGATTTAAGTGATGTACAAATATTTTGATCCCGCCGACTTTATAAAGTCTTGACCTGAAGAACACATCAATTCACACTAACAGACTGATATAAACAAAAAATTCACTTAAGTTTTGGAGCCAGATTCGTGATTACGACACCCTATTATGAAGCGATTCAACTGATCGAGCGCCTGCACCGCCATTTTCTGGATGTGTTGAAGGTTGAGCTGGATAAAAAAGGCATTCAGGACATCAACAACGTACAAAGCATGATTTTGTACAATATTGGTGACGATGAAATGACAGTCGGTGAATTGACCATTCGTGGTTATTACCTTGGCTCTAACGTTTCTTATAACGTGAAGAAGATGGTTGAAAACGGCTATCTGGTTCAGGAACGTTCGGTTCACGATAAACGTTCAATTCGCGTGAAGCTTTCTGAAAAGGGCTTGGATCTGAAGAATATGATTTCCGATATGTTCAAGCGTCATGAGACTGAAATCCAAGGATCAGAGATTACGGATGATCGTTTGAATGAAGTCAGTGAAACCATGAAAATGCTTGAGCGTTTCTGGGCACAGCAAACCAATTTCTCTTCCGGTTTCTAAAGTCTACGATCTTTGCTTCTTAACATCGTTGCCTCCCTTGTCATTCACGTATGTTTTATACGCTTCATTCCTCACGCCTTGTTAAGGCGCAAATCTCTTTGACTTCTCTATGTTTTAGCTAAAGGCTTGTTCGCCCGTCATGGCGCGACCAAGTATCAGTGCATGGATGTCATGCGTTCCCTCATAGGTGTTAACCGCTTCCAGATTACACATGTGACGCATGATGTGGTATTCGTCCGCAATGCCGTTGCCGCCGTGCATGTCTCTGGCTTCGCGCGCGATTGCCAAGGCTTTGCCGCAGTTGTTGCGTTTTAGGAGCGAGATGGCTTCGGGTGCAGCGCGGTCTTCGTCGCGTAATCTTCCTAAACGATGGCATGCAGCGAGGCCCAGAGTGATTTCGGTTTGCATGTCGGCGAGTTTCTTTTGAATTAGCTGCTGCGCGGCTAATGGTTTGCCGAAAATTTTGCGGTCGATAACGTATTCACGGCTGCGGTGCCAGCAATCTTCTGCTGCGCCCATTACACCCCATGCTATGCCAAAGCGGGCGGAGTTAAGGCACATGAACGGAGCTTTAATCCCTGATGCTTCGGGCAGGCGATTTTCCTCGGGCACGAATACATCATTCATGGCGATGCCGCCCGTCGGCGCGGCACGTAAGGAGAGTTTGCCTTCGATCTTCGGGCCACTTAGGCCATCCATGCCTTTCTCAAGCACGAAACCACCGATTGAGCCGTCGTCCAGTTTTGCCCAAATGATAAAGACATCGGCAATAGGGGAGTTTGATATCCATTGCTTTGCGCCGGAGATGGTATATCCACCGTCTACAGATTTAGCGCGGGTGCGCATGTCTGACGGGTCGGAGCCGCCATCAGGCTCAGTCAGGCCGAAGCAGCCGACGAATTCACCGCTGGCGAGTTTAGGTAGAAAACTTTGCTTTTGATCTTCTGTACCGAACAAATAGATAGGTAGCATCACGAGGGAGGATTGAACTGAGTAGCAAGAACGGTAGGCGCTATCGACACGTTCGAGTTCACGGGCGATAAGGCCGGCGGATGTATAGTTCGTGCCTGCGCAGCCATAACCGTCGATCATTGGGCCAAGCAAGCCCAGCTCTCCCATTTCGGTGAAAATAGCGCGATCGAATTCTTCGGTGCGGTAGGCCTCCATCACTCGTGGCAGCAGCTTGTTCTGCGCGTAATCGCGGGCGGTTTTCATGATCATGCGCTCGTCTTCTGTCAGCAATTCGTCCAGAAGCAGCGGGTCTTCCCAATCAAATGCAGCGCGTTTTACATCGTTGGCCATATTTTCTCTTTACCTGTCTTTATGTGTCTTATTAAATGCTTAGCATGAATCGAGAGATATTACAGGGCCGCGAAGTTATTATCGAATTTTTTCCTGTTGGGAATCTTGTCAAAGTATCTGCAATGGATGTGGCAACCCTTACCGAAATCTCTATTCAAGGGCCGTCAAATGCGCCTGAAGAACTGCTCAAGCGAAATGCCGTAAAACGGCTTGAATATGTTTTGAAGAAGAAGGGATTGATTTCCTGAGGCTGCACACTCTATATAGTGTGCATGATACAAAAAATTGCCATTGCTAGTGATCACGGCGGATATTCTTTAAAAGAAGCGATTAAGGAACGATTTTCATCGTTTGAATGGATTGATCTCGGTACTGATTCGACTGAGTCGGTTGATTACCCCGAATTCGGGAAAGCTGTTGCCGATGCTGTGGCAGGTGGTGACGCGGGCGCAGGTATTGCTATATGCGGTACGGGGATTGGTATTTCAATTGCAGCAAACCGTAATCCAGCCGTGCGCGCAGCGCTCTGTACGGACACCACAATGGCGCGATTGACGCGTGCGCATAATGATGCGAATGTTTTGGCCCTCGGTGAACGGATCACGGGGCAAGAAACCGCTTTCGACATCGTTGAAACGTTTCTGAATACAGAATTCGAAGGTGGACGACACGCCCGCCGGATAGAAAAATTAAGTTAGTAGCTACGTTAGAAAAGGACCATTGAGACATGAGCGCTGAAAAACTTCCCGATTACATTGAAGACAACTTTTTCACAGAGCATTTGAAAACGGCTGACCCTGAAGTTCAGGCGGCGATTGATGGCGAGTTGAAGCGTCAGCAAAGCCAAATCGAATTGATTGCATCAGAGAACATTGCGTCTTTGGCGACTATCGAAGCGAATGGTTGCATCATGACGAACAAATATGCCGAAGGGTATCCGGGCAAGCGTTATTACGGCGGTTGTGAGCATGTTGATGTGGTCGAGCAGTTGGCGATTGACCGTGCGAAGGAAATTTTCGGATGTGAATACGCAAACGTTCAGCCGCATTCAGGTGCGCAAGCAAACGGTGCAGTTTTCATGGCGTTGCTTCAGCCGGGTGATACGATTTTGGGAATGAGTTTGGCGCATGGTGGTCATTTGACCCATGGCGCGGCCCCTGCGCAATCCGGTAAATGGTTTAACGCCGTTCAGTACGGTGTGCGTAAAGAAGACGCTCTGCTTGATTATGAGCAGATGGAAGAGTTGGCGCGTGAGCATAAGCCTAAATTGATCATTGCGGGTGCGTCGGCGTATCCACGGGTCATTGACTGGGCACGCTTCCGCAAAATTGCCGATGAAGTCGGTGCGAAATTGATGGTTGATATGGCTCATTACGCTGGTCTTGTGGCCGGCGGTGCATATCCTTCGCCATTGCCGCATGCTGATGTTGTTACGACGACAACTCATAAAACATTGCGTGGTCCTTCTGGCGGTATGATCCTTTCAAACGACCTTGAGCTTGGTAAGAAACTGAACACTGCTGTGTTCCCTGGTTTGCAAGGTAAGCCTTTGGCACATGTGATGGCGGCGAAGGCTGTTGCGTATGGCGAAGTTCTGAAGCCGAGCTTCAAACAGTATGCTTTTGCGATTGTTGATAACGCGAAGGTGTTGGCGCAGACATTGATTGATGGCGGTCTTGATATCGTTTCCGGCGGTACGGACAGCCACATTGTTCTGGTTGATCTTCGTCCGAAAGGTTTAACAGGTAACCGTGCAGAAGAAGCGCTTGAGCGTGCCGGTATGACTTGTAACAAGAATGCTGTTCCATTTGACCCTGAAAAACCGTTCGTAACATCCGGTGTTCGTCTTGGTACGCCAGCGGGTACAACACGCGGCTTTGGTCAGGAAGAGTTCCGTCAGGTTGGCGAATGGGCGATCGAAGTTCTCGATGGCTTGGCTGCTAACGGTCCGGAAGGCAATGCAGATGTTGAAAATGCTGTAAGAGCCAAAGTTGAAGCGATGTGTGCTCGCTTCCCAATTTACCCTAATCTATAGAATTAGGGATAGGAGGTGCGTGAATGCGCTGTCCGTTTTGTGGAAATGAAGAGACGCAGGTAAAGGACTCCCGTCCTACCGAAGATAACGGTGCAATTCGCCGTCGTCGCTCATGTCCGGATTGCGAAGAGCGTTTCACCACATTCGAGCGCGTTCAGCTTCGTGAAATGACCGTGTTAAAATCGGGGGGACGTAAACAGCCCTTCGATCGTGACAAGATCATTAAATCCATGCAAACGGCGTTACAGAAACGCCCCGTCGAAATTGAAGAGATCGAAAAGACCGCGAGTCTGATTGTCCGTAAACTTGAGTCGCGCGGCGAGCAGGAAATCTCTTCAGATAAAATCGGTGCAGAAGTGATGGAGGCGTTACAAGACTTGGACGCAATCGGGTATATCCGTTATGCCAGCGTGTATAAGGATTTCCGCAAGCCCGACGATTTCAACGCGTTTCTTGATGAAGTTAAGACGCTACAATCAAAATCCAAATGACCCTCGATACAGATCAGTATTATATGCGGATGGCGCTTAATTTCGCCCGCCGAGGTTTGGGCTTGGTCGGGCAAGGGCGACCATCGGTTGGTTGTGTACTTGTTAAAAAAGGTGTCGTTGTTGCCGCTGCACGAACAGGTGATGGCGGACAACCGCATGCGGAAGCCGCCGCATTAGAAATGGCAGGATATGAGGCAACGGGGGCGACGGCTTATGTAACGCTTGAACCATGTGCTCATCACGGGCGTACGCCGCCCTGTGCCGAAGCGCTCGTTAAAGCCAAGATCAAAAAATGTTTTGTAGCGTGTCGTGATCCTTTTCCGAAAGTGAATGGTCAGGGCATCAAGATTATGCAGGATGCGGGAATTGAGGTTGAAGAAGGCTTGTGTGAGGACGAAGCGCGGTTGGTTAATCAAGGGTTTTTCCTGAGTGTTGAAGAAAAACGGCCGTATGTGACGTGCAAATTGGCGGTGTCCAATGACGGTATGATTGCGGCGCTAAGCGGTAAGCAAACCCAGATTACAGGTGATCTGGCGAATAGGCATACACATCTCCAACGCTCGCGCCATGATGCGATTTTGATCGGAAGTGAAACGTATCTGGTGGATCACCCCCAACTCACAACGCGGATCAAAGGCGTTCAACATGAGGCTTTGCGTGTGGTTCTGGATGGTCAGGGGCGGGTCAAAGGCGAAGGTTTTGAGGTTCTGACGAACGATATTGTTGATACGCGTGATATAGCGGCAGTTTTGGCGCATCTGGTTGATAAAGGCGTAACACGATTGCTGGTTGAAGGCGGTACGGAGATACATAAAAGCTTCCTCGTTAGTGGTTTTGTCGATGAATTCCAGCTTTGCTTGTCTTGTGATGATTTGGGTGCTGAGGGGGTAAAAGGCGTTTCAAAAGAGGATATTCAGGGCTTAGGCGGGCTAAAACTGCAAAAAACACGGGTTTTGGGCGAAGATAAGCTGGAAATCTATGCCCGCGCGGACTAAGTTGCGCTGTATGTTTACTGGCATCATTCAAGATATAGGCACGGTTCAGTCGATTGAGAAATCGGGCGATTGGCGGATTGTTATCAAAACGGGGCTGGATTTATCC
>CAYGQG010000057.1:0-12036 GCA_964351955.1 uncultured Micavibrio sp.
ATACGCCGTGCCACATGCAACCATGGTAATGCGCGGGGTTTTTTGCAGCGCTGTGAGCACATCGGGTGGGATAGAGATTTTACCCGTTGCCGGATTGACGAATGAATTGAGCGTATCGCCGATCACACTTGGTTGCTCGTACACTTCCTTCAGCATGAAATGGCGGAAATTGCCCTTGCCCGTTGTTGCGCCGCTTTGCGCGGTAACACGGACTTCGCGCGTTACTTCGGTATTATCGTTTGTATAAATTGCTGCACCTTCACGAGTAACAGCAACACGGTCTCCATCTTCGAGGAAGCAGATTTTTTTGGTCAACGGCGCAAGTGCATATGAATCACTGGCGACATACATCTCACCATCACCATAGCCGATCGCCAGCGGTGTACCTTGACGACACCCGATAAGCAAGTTTTCTTCGCCCGCGAAAATCATCACGACCGCATACGCGCCTTCGAGGCGATCAAAGGTGGCGTTCGCGGCTTCGCGCGGAGATTTACCCTGCTTCAAATAATGATCGATCAAATGAACGATAACTTCCGTATCAGTTTCCGTTTCAAAGCGCGCTTGGTTAGCCTCCAGCTCGTTTTTGAGCGCAGCATAATTTTCGATGATGCCGTTATGAACCACAGCGACTTTATCATTTGCATGCGGGTGGGCGTTATCTTCGGTAGGGCCGCCATGCGTCGCCCAGCGTGTATGACCAATGCCGATATTACCGCCCAACGGTTCGTCTTTGAGCTTTTTAACGAGATTTTTCAGCTTGCCTTGCGCACGGCAACGCACAGGCTGACCGCCCTCCAGCGTTGCAATACCGGCCGAGTCATAGCCACGGTATTCAAGACGTTTAAGCCCCTCGAGCAAATGGGGGGCTGCATCATCGTCACTGAGAATTCCAATTATTCCGCACATATCGTCACTTGGTTGTTGTTTTTCAGGAGTTTGAATTTAATGAATTTTGCGCAGCGCACAAGTAACAGCATGTTGCGAAACGTTACATCACGCCTTCTGCTTGGATTTTTTGGCCTTGGCTTCTTTTTGCGCAGCACGATATTTGGCCGCCCAACCTTTACGGATTTGGGCAGGATCGCGGGCAATGCCCAGCGCATCGGCAGGCACGTCCTCGGTAATGGTTGAACCCGCGGCGACAAACGCGCCATCGTCAATCGTGACGGGTGCGACCAGATTCACGTTCGAGCCGACCATGACATCTTTGCCAATTACGGTTTGATGTTTTTCAAAACCATCGTAGTTGACGGTGATCGCACCGGCGGAAAAATTCACACGGTCACCCATTTCACAATCACCAACATAGGCAAGATGATTGACTTTCGCGCCGTCACCGATATTCGATTTTTTAATTTCGACGAAATTCCCGATCTTGGCATCTTCACCGATAACCGTATCGGGTCGTAACCTCGCGAACGGGCCAAGAATTGCACCTTTTTTCACGGTCGCACCTTCGAGATGGGAGAAACCCTTGATCGTTACATTTTCAGCCACAGAAACCTTAGGGCCAAAGATTACATTGGGTTCAATCACCGTATCCGCACCGATTGTCGTATCGTGCCAGAGATAGACGGTGTTTGGCGCTTGCATCACTACGCCGTTATCCATGTGTTCCTCACGCAAACGGTCTTGCAGATGGCCTTCGAGTTTTGCAAGGTCGCTGCGCGTATTACAGCCCAGGATTTCATGCGCATCCGGTGTGACGGAGACAATCATCTTTTCGCCTATCTTCCCGATAATTTCAGGAAGCTGCGTAATGTAGAATTCATTTTGAGCATTGTTGTTATCGAGCTGACCAAGCCAGCCATCAAGCTGCGCGCCATCAACGCAGAACACGCCAGTATTAATGAGCTGGATGGATTTTTGCTCGGCGTTGGCATCTTTTTCTTCAACGATGGAATGCAGATAGCCCTGCTCATCAAGGATAAGGCGACCATAGCCATATGGCTTATCCAACACACAACCCAATACGGATAAGGGTGCATCACCGCGCGCGGCAACAAGGTTGCGCATTGTGTCTTCGCTCATTAACGGGGCATCACCCAGCACAATCAGAACATCACCGTCAAAACCACCCAGTGCCGGTGCGGCAACGCGAACAGCCCCGCCCGTACCATCGCGGGTTTGTTGGATGACGGTTTCATGTGGTTTAACGGCTTTTTCAAGCTCCGGCATATTCGGCCCGGCGACCACAACGATTTTCTCGGGGTTTAGCGCTTCGCAGGATTTCAGCAACCAATTGATCATCGGCAAGCCTGCAAGCTCGTGCATGACTTTGGGCTTATCCGATTTCATCCGCGTGCCTTTTCCGGCAGCGAGAACTACAATCGCAAGCGGGCGTGTCTGTGTTTGGTCGTTACTCATAGCGCTATTGTGTTGAAATTCTTAAAAAATACAAGTGGATTAGTCTTCCGCGCGTTTATCGGCAACGATTACCTTGCCCGCTTGTTGATATTCCGCCAGATGCATGAACAGCGATCCATAAGCAGTTTTAACAAGGATTTTGATCGGTATTGCGGGGCCGTCTTCGCTGATTTTTCCAACCCAAACGGTTGGCAATGTGCCGCGATCACGACCTTGCTCCTGAATAGACATCCA
Source organism: uncultured Micavibrio sp. (assembly GCA_964351955.1). Lineage (GTDB taxonomy): Bacteria > Pseudomonadota > Alphaproteobacteria > Micavibrionales > Micavibrionaceae > TMED27. The sequence continues at coordinate 2,605 of CAYGQG010000057.1, forward strand.
GCCGCGTGGCTTCGTACCCCAGTCGCCCGCGATTGGGGTTACTTCGATAATGCATCGGGCAGCCTGTCCTTCAAAAATATTGTATTTGGACGGTTGCAATTGTTCGGTCGCTTTATGTTTGAATGTTTGTTTAAAACGGCGCTTACCATCGAAAATTTCCTCCTCGCCCTCACATTTTAGCGTCTGCGGGTAGGCGGTTAACATGGTGAGGGCGGCGCTTAGAATATCCACGGTGTTATCGGTCAGTTCGGGGCCAACATCTTTGATTTCAGGCGCTTTGTCATGCTCGACAATGGTCAGGCTTTTGAATGTACCGTCCTTATTGTACTGGTAGTCCTTTATATCTTCTTCACCGCGCCATATTGCCGATGATCTATGTTGTTTCGGACGATAGGTGCCGTCTTTCATGATCCAGCCATTGCTGGCGAAGGTGCCACTCCACGGGACAACCTTACCCAAAAAACCACGTGTATCAGCATCCATTTCGATGCTGTATTTTTTGGGATTGGACAGATCGACTTTCAAACGGGCCTGTACGACATGAAAGCCGCTGGCGTAGACTTCGTAGATCAATTCCTGTTTCTCGATCTGCGCCATAGCGGGAGAAGGATTAACCAACATAGACCCCAGGCAAAGTAACGAGAGTACCGCCCATACCTGTTTTGAATGCTTTAACATGTTCGCCTTCCGTATCATTAACGCCGCCTAAATCGAACGTCACCGTTTTCCGTTTTTGTAACTCCAAAATCGCGTGCCAGAGCGCAAAATTATGTGCGCCTGTCTCGCGGCCTTTCTGCGTGTTCCAGCCTATCTGATAGGTCGCGGCACGTCCATGCAAAAGCAGCATACTGGCGGCGACTGGGAGACCATTTTGCTTGACGCGGCCAATCAGCATTTCTTTTCTCGGTGCAGAATGTTTCGTCAACATTTTGAGCAGCTCTTCGGACGGACCGCCATATCCGCGTGTACGTCTATCGAAACTATAAAACTTGGTCAGCCAATGGGCATACTGCCCCTCATCATCCCAATCCATCGACAGATCTTCACGCTCGGCCTTGTTTAACGAGCCTCTCCAATTCTTACGAAATTGGTCACGTATATCCTTCGAATTCAGCGTTAAATCGAGCGTAATGGTCTGATAATCCTGTGATTTTTTGGTGAATTTATGGCGGTGTAAAATCGTTCCTAAACCATCATTATCGGTAATTTCGGGGATAATGCGGACGCGGCGACCAACGCGGCGGGGAAATTCGGCACGGAATGCTTTTAAAAATTCCTCGAAATGGGATTGATCGCCATACCCGTCATTCCAGACAGGGCCACGATCAAGGCTCAGCGTATGTAATGTTCGGCCCAATGCGGCCTTTTCCAGACAGGCCGCATAGCCGGCATCCTGCCCGTTCAGGATAATGCGACAATAGCGCGGCGATTGGCGTTCCAGCTCTGCTATAGCGGCCAGATATGACGGAGATTGTAACAAGGTGACCGCCCCGCTTTTATTATCGGGCGCTTCATCCAACCATGTCAGCGTGCAAGTCATGGGAGGAAATCTAGCAAATAGTTTTGGCAAAGATAAGCGCTATATGCGGCGCAGTGTATTGCTGGCTTGATTTTTTGGGGGCTTCATGGTCAAGTGCTGCCACTTATTTACGATTTTAGCCCAGACGATAAAGAGGACGAATATCATGGCACAGGCCGCCTTAAAAACTTCAGATTTGGAAAGCATCATTGATCAAGGGTGGGAAGACCGCGCCGAAATCAGCCCCGCAACAGAAGGCGAAACACGCGATGCGGTTGAGCAGGCTTTGGCGATGCTGGATGCCGGTGAGATGCGTATTGCCGAAAAAGGTGCAGACGGCTGGGTTGTTAATCAGTGGCTTAAGAAAGCGGTATTGCTGTCTTTCCGTTTGAACGAGATGCAACGCATTTCCGGCGGGCCGAACCAGTCGAGCTGGTATGACAAAGTCGAGAGCAAATTCCACGGATGGGAGCGTGAGCATTTCGAAAAAGCCGGATTCCGCGCCGTGCCGAACTGTGTTGTCCGTTATTCCGCACATATCGCCAAAGGCGCGGTATTGATGCCGAGTTTCGTCAATGTCGGTGCGTATGTTGATGAGAATACCATGGTCGATACATGGGTGACCGTGGGTTCATGTGCGCAAATCGGTAAAAACGTACACCTTTCAGGCGGCGTTGGTATTGGCGGCGTTCTTGAACCATTGCAAGCCGAGCCGACCATTATCGAGGATAATTGTTTCATTGGTGCACGTTCTGAAGTTGTTGAAGGCGTGATCGTTGAAGAAGGTTCCGTCTTATCGATGGGTGTATTCATCAGCGCATCAACCAAGATTATCGACCGTACAACGGGCGAGATTTTCCGTGGTCGCGTTCCTGCATATTCCGTGGTTGTACCGGGCAGCTTGCCGGGCAAACCTTTGCCGGACGGGTCACCAGGGCCGAACCTGTCTTGCGCCGTGATCGTGAAGCGCGTAGACGAACAAACACGCAGCAAAACCAGCATCAACGATCTGCTGCGCGATTAACAAAGCGATTATTTTAGATTATTTATTGTCGACCGCGTAATCGACCAATGCCTTGGCGTATGTATCGTCAAGCGTGATGGTCGTACCCTTGTAGGTTGGGCGAGAAAAAGGCACGGCGACTTTCTCACCGCGTGCTGAATTTGCACTCACGGCAATGAGCAAGTAATCCGCGCGGCCATTATCGAATAAGATGTCGGAAACTTTACCGATTGTTTTACCGTCTTTGTTTTTAACGGTACTGCCAACCATTTCACGAATAGAGTAATTTTCGTTATTGCCGCCGGATGCCGTTTCAATACCGCCAAGGATGGCGGGAACAAGCTCGACAATCTGATCATCGGTGTAATTCAATTTGAAGCCATTACTGACGGGGCGCACCCCAAACTGGCTATAGTTAATGGTCATACGATCTGTACCCAGACGCAGACGGTCAAATTCGACATCGAGCTGTGAAATCGCGCCGTTACGGTCGAGGATTACATCTTTGATCTCGCCAACCACTTTATTACGACTATCCAGAACACGACCTTTAATGACCTCTTTAACACTGTCCTGCGCTGCGCGTTGCTGGGGCTTGGATTTGTTGATTCTGTTGATCGTGTCCAATGCGCTGAAATACTCAGGTGTGTCTTGCGCCACTGCCGGGGTAACGGGGGCGAAAGCGATTGCACAAAGCGCGAGTATGGCGGTAAAAATTTTCATATCTGTCTCTTAACTCAGGTTATGTATCAGTGAAGTAGAACAAAACACGTGGTCTGTCCACTATTTTCATAACTTACTTCATATCCATACATACGCTTAAGACCACAGGTTGTTCCCATGGATGGTGGTGTTTGAGCTTTTCAATGAAGGCGGTGCTTACGTTATCATCATCGGGTATAGAAAATTCCATACGTACGGACGGGATTTGTTGAATATCGCCATCGAGTGGGCGGTGTTGCTCCGTACCGTATTCGGTTTTGGCTTCCGACCACCAGCATACTGAATCATAATCGCCGCAAATATGCGGAATATGCTCGCCAAAGGCTTTAGCAAAATTATCCACTTGGTCGGCGGGCAAAAAAGTTATGATGCGGCGAGTCTTCATGACGCGGGATAATCTATTCTATACAGGCACAGGCCGGCTGCGGGGGCGGTCGGCCCTGCCTTTGTACGGTCTTTAGCTTCGAGAATGTTTTTCACGTCTTGCGCTGTGAGCTTACCTTCACCCACCAGCGCCAATGTTCCGGCAAGATTTCTAACCATGTGATGGAGGAAAGATTGTGCCTCGGCCTCTATGGTGATTTCCTGTCCGCCGCACATATCGTAGTCACGGACACGTACATCCAGACGATCAAGCGTGCGTACGGGGTTTTTTGCCTGACACTGCGCATCGCGGAAGCTGGTGAAGTCATGATGACCAATCAGGGTTTGTGCGGCTTCCTGCATCGCTTCGGCATCAAGGTTGCGTCTGATATGCCAGACAAGACCCTGTTCGAGGGCGGGAAAGGCCTGTCTGCACAAAATACGGTATTTATAGAGTTTGTTCTTCGCGGCGAAGCGCGCATGAAATTCAGCATCAACCGGATCGGCGGCCAGAATGCTGATCGGTTGCGGACGCAGATAGGCATTGATGGCTTTGGCAATTTCATAAGGCTGCATTGGCTTTGTGAAATCTTCAAAATCAACATGTGCCACTTGCGCGCAAGCATGCACGCCCGCATCGGTGCGCCCCGCACCTTGAATATCGACTTTTTGGCCGCTGAATTTATGGATTGCGGTTTCGATCTCACCTTGGATCGTGCGCAAATCATCATGGTCCTGACGTTGCCAGCCGACATAATCAGTCCCGTTATATTCAATGGTGAGTTTATAACGCCGGGTCATATCTTGATGTAGCCACCGTTAATTGCGGATGCAAAATCCATCGGTTTCTTTCCCGCGGGCTGAATAATTTTAATCTGCAACACCGTATTATCGCCGCATTGAATATGTCCTGCTTTATCCAAAATAGTACCGACTGGTCGGTTTTTGTTTTCAGGGTTTGCGAAATGCCCAGACGCAGGTTCGGCGATCACAATTTTAAATTCCATACCATCCAGTATGCCGCGCACACCCGGCCAAGGGTTTAAGGCGCGAATCTGTCGATCTATCGCCTGCGCGGATTGATCCCAATTTACATTGCCATCATCCTTTTTGAGCAACTTGGCGTAGGTTGATTGATCATTTTCTTGTTCTATAGCAGTTAAATAGCCATTTTCAGCCAATTTATCCAAAGCCTCAACAGCCATATCACCGCCGAGTGTTGCCAGTTTATCGTGCAGCGTTTGTGCAGTTTCCCGCGTATCAAGACCCTGCGCGGTTTTCAATATCTCCGGGCCGGTATCCAACCCCTCATCCATCTGCATAATCGTTACGCCGCTTTCCTCATCACCTTCCCAGATCGCGCGCTGTATAGGCGAAGCACCGCGCCAACGGGGCAGTAATGAGGCGTGAATGTTGATACAGCCATACTCGGGCGCATCCAGCACCGCCTTTGGCAAGATAAGCCCGTATGCGGCGACAACCGCTATGTCGAGATTATGCGATGCAAACTCTGCCTGCGCATCCACGGATTTAAGAGATTTCGGGTGATATACGGGGATTTGGTTCTTTTCCGCATAATCATGGACAGGAGAAAGCTGCAACTTATGCCCACGGCCCTTGGGTCTGGGGGGCTGGGAGTAAACACACACAATTTCATGGTCGGTGGCATGAATAGCTTTTAAAGCCTCCAGAGCAAAATCAGGCGTGCCCATAAATCCTACGCGCAGTTTTTTTGCCATGGTTTATCCTTTATATCGAAATACATACCGATTGGTCGGTAGAGATATTAGAGTAAATTCTGCTTTGTCAGCTTGTCCACTTTTCGCAAAATCATATTGCGTTTAAGTGACGATAAATAGTCAATAAACAGCACACCGTTCAAGTGATCGATTTCATGCTGTACACAATGGGAGAGAAGGCCCGACGCTTCCAGCTCGGCTTCTTTACCATCATAACCCAGATATTTAACACGTACATTGGCGGGACGCTCAACATCGGCATATTGGCGGGGGATCGACAGACAACCCTCCTCCATCACGCTCATTTCCTCGGATTCCCAAATGATTTCAGGGTTCGCCATACAGATCGGACTTTTTTCTTCACCATCATCGGGGCGAGCCAGATCCATCACCAAAACACGGTTGAGCAGATTAACCTGATTAGCCGCCAAGCCGATGCCCGGCGCTTCGTACATTGTCGCCAGCATTTTATCCATTTGCTTCTGGATCGCGGCATCGACACTGCTAACCGCCTGCGCGGTCTCTTTCAGCACAGGGTCAGGAACATTTATGATTTCGTATAAATCGCTCATAGCGATGAGTTAAGGGGTTTTTGTTGTCGGGTCAAGACCGGCCTCCAGCAGAACATGCTAAGCGCGTTTCTTTTCCTGCTCATCCTTAGCGGTCAGGACCAGCTCTTTGGGCTCTTTGTCTCTGTTCACAACATCCAGTTCGGGGACATCCTCAAGACTTACAGCCGATTGTAATTCCTTGAATTTACGGGCCGCAGGGAGCACAGACCCTTTTAGCGAACCAATAGCAGCGTTATAGCCGCCCGTTGCGCTCTCAAGCCCTTTACGGACTTTATCAAGATCATTGGTGAATTTGAGGAAACGCTTATACAGCTCCGCCCCTTGCGTGGAGATTTCCTGCGCATTCTTAGCCAACTCGACCTGTCGCCAGCTCAAACCAACAACACGAAGCAAGCTCATCAACAACGTTGGCGAGGCGATAATGATGTTCTGGCCCGAAGCATAATCAACAAGGCCGGGGTCAGCCCGCAAAGCCAGCGAATAGACATGCTCGGACGGGAGGAACAGCACGGTAAAGTCCGGGCTTTCTACATTTTCCCAATAGCCTTTCTTACCGAGTTTCTGTACGTGTCCCTTAACCTGCTTGGACAGATTTTGGGTCAGCGCTTTGTATTCATCCTCGCTTATGTCCTCGGTCAGCTTGTCAACAAACTGGTTAATCGGGGCTTTGGAATCGATGATGATTTTGAAACCATCCTGCATATTGATGACCGCATCGGGTTGCTGACGGCCTTCCACAGTCTGCATAGAGACTTGGGTTTCATAGTGTACGCCTTTTATCAGACCGGATTTATCGAGCAAACCTTCGAGGATATATTCACCCCAGCGTCCTTGCGCGGCGGGATCTCGCAACGCACCGACAAGGCGGGCGGTCTCACGGTTTAATGTCTGCATTTCCTCGCGCAGGGCTGTATCCGTTCCCTTAACCTGCTCCAACGCTTTAGCCATATCCTCAAGGTTTTTGTGAACGGGCTTAATCATCTCCGCAATCGTGTTTTGACGCTTTTCCAGATCGTGTTCGCTATCTTTTTGCGAGGCTTTCAGACGTTCTTGCGCCAGCTGCAAGAATTGTTCATTACTTTTGCGCAAAGCTTCAGCGGCGGTGGCTTCGAAACGATGGTCGAGCGCTGCGACGGATTGGTCAAGCGCCATATCCCGTTCACGCATCTGCGCTTTTATTTCAGCATTTTCAAGAATGAGGCGCTGACGATTGATCAGGAACACGATGGTCATGATCATAATGCCTAGACAAAAGCCGCTAACACCCGAAACAAGTTCAGTTTGAAATTCGTTTAAAAACTCTGAGATAGATTGCATACTGGAATAATAACACCGATTCGGCGCACGTACAGGCAAAATGAAAACAAAAATAGAACATATCGACAGACTAAATCATGCGGAGCGCGGAAATGCGCTGATTTATGTGTTGATAGCGATCGCATTGTTCGGCGCGCTGAGCTTCACATTATCACGGCAGACAGACACATCCGAGGTCAGCAGCCTCAGCGCGGAAAAGGCGCAGTTGGTAATTTCACAGATGGCATCTTATAGCGGACAAGCTAAATCTGCTGTTGATCAGATGCTATTTACCGCCGCAACCAATATTAACGAGCTGGACTTTACACCGCCCGGCGATGCGAATTTTGATACAGGCACGGTTATTCATAAGGTTTACCATCCACAAGGCGGTGGCTTGAACCCCGGTCGGTTGCCGCAAGAGGCGGTTAATCAAGTAACCACAGACCCAATGCCCGGCTGGTATCTGGGACGGTTTAACAATATCGATTGGACACGTACAAACGCCGATGATGTGATTTTAGTGGCGTTCCAGATTACCGAAGATTTATGCAACCGCATTAATGCCTCGATTGATGAAACCATTGCCATCCCGCCCAGTGTAACCGTGCAGTTGCGCAATATCCTGATTGATGATGCGTTGCATGGCGGAACGAATATCGAATTAACGACCGATGGCGGCGAAATCTGCCCCGATTGTCACAATCGCGGCTCGCTCTGTATCGAGAATGCTGGGATTTACGCGTATTATTCCGTTATTGCCGATCAATAGGCGCGTTTACACCGCGTAAGACGCAATAACCGCACGAAACTCTTTCAAGCCTTGATCTTTATGCGCGCTGGTCGCCAGTACGTCAGGATAACCCGCGGCGTGGGTTTTGAGGGTCTTGATAATGTCAGCAGTGACTTTTTCAAGCTGCTGGGTTTTGATTTTATCAGTCTTGGTCAGGATGATGCGGTATTGCACTGCCGTTTCATCGAGCATTTTCATCAACTCAATGTCACTGTCTTTGAACCCGTGACGGGAATCGATCAGGATGAATACACAACGCAAAGTCGGACGACCACGAAGGTAATCAAAGATCAATTGTGTCCAGTCATCGCGCTTTTCTTTAGAAACCTTGGCGTAACCGTAACCGGGCATATCAACCATATAGATGCGATCACCCAGATTGAAGAAGTTCAGCTGCTGTGTGCGGCCCGGCGTATGCGATGTTTTCGCCAGCGTATTACGGTTGGTCAGCGCGTTGACGAGCGAAGATTTACCGACATTGGAACGGCCCGCAAATGCGATTTCGGACATATCCGCAGACGGTAATTGGCCCAAGCCGGCAACACCGAGCATAAAATCGCAAGGGCCCGCAAATAACTTACGGGCCTCTTCCAATTCATTTGCTGAAAACTCTTCGGTCATCATTTTTTCTTCTTTTTACTTTTCTTCGGTTTGGGCGGAGAAATTTCTTTCAATGCTTGTTCCGCAGCCGCTTCTTCGGCTTCGTTTTCTTCAATAATTTCCTGCGCGGCGGCTTCGGCCTCGGCTTCCTCTTCTTCGGTGGTTTCGCCAAAGAGGTGAATCGGCACACCCAAGGATTTCATGATAAACATTTGCTGGATCACACCAATCAACGCACTGAACGTCCAGTACACGACCAGCCCGGCGGCAAAGCCGGACATGATGAAGGCGAACAGGAACGGCATGTAATTGGCCATATCACGTTGCAGCGGATCTTGCGGTGGCGGGTTCAGTTTTTTCTGTACCACCATGACCAGCAACATCGCACAAGGCCACGCACCGATCATCAGTATAGATGGCGGGTCCCACGGGATAAGGCCAAAGAGGTTGAAAATACTTGTCGGGTCTTTCGCTGACAAATCCTGAATCCAGCCAAAGAACGGCTCGTGACGTAGCTCGATCGTGACAAAGAAGCTCTTATAAAGCGCAAAGAAGATCGGAATCTGCACGACGATCGGCAAACAGCCCGACATCGGATTCACACCTTCGCGTTGATACATCTCGATCAGCTCTTCTTGCATTTTTTGTTTATCGTCACCGTATTTCTCGCGCAAGATCGCGACAATCGGGGCGATTTTCTTCATCTTCGCAAAAGAGCGATAAGACGTGTTCGTCAGCGGGAACACCGCGCCACGGATCATAATGGTCAGGACGATAATCGCGAGGCCCATATTACCGATCCATAGATTGAGGTAGTGCAGACC
>CAYGQG010000058.1:0-11584 GCA_964351955.1 uncultured Micavibrio sp.
GCAATGTCACTCATTGTTTTTCCTTATCTTAGTACTTGATATGTATTCGGTTTATGTCTTTAACAGCCCCGAACTTTAACAGCCCGCGTCTCGATTGCAAGACATTTTGTTGAATTAACACAACCGCTTGAGATTCCAAAATTTTTTCAGGCTATGGCATGGTTCTCAATGTGGATAAGGCAATCGATGATCGCATCCGCACCTGCGTTTGTAAGTGCTTTTGCCTGCTTTTCCTGATCGTGTGATGTACCGACATAGCCAAGCACGTGGATATTGGCTGCCCGCGCTGCCGCAACGCCTGCGGGACTGTCTTCAATCACCAGCGTATTCTCCGGCCTGACCTTCATTTGATCGCAGGCAAACAGGAATAAATCAGGGGCGGGTTTTGGTTTTTCGACCTGAATTTTGGTGAAAATCCGGTCCTCATCGAAATAATGAATCAAATTGGTCACGGTCAGGCTTTTGATCACGTTATTGCGCTCGCCGTTCGAACCAACGCAGAGTTGATGTCGCGCGGATAGGTCCTTCAAAACCGCATCCGCATTTGGCGTGGCTTCGAAATCATCATTCATCTTTTCATTCGCAATACGGATATAACGCTCGATAATATCATCGGGCATTTTCTCGCCGTGCTTTTCTTCCAAAGTCAGACGGATCGTGCTCCAGCTCTGCCCTGTAAACAGTTCCTGACAAAGCTCGGTTGTGTATTCCGCATAGCCGATTTCATTCAGCAATTCGGATGTAATCGAGTTGTAGAGATATTCGCTATCGACGAGTGTTCCGTCGCAATCAAAGATAATCAGATGGTGCATAATCTGCTACACTATATAGAAAGGGAGAAGAGGAAACGACATGAAAATACTGAATATCCTTGTTTTTGTTTGTGCGTTGATTGCGTTTACGCCAATGGGCCACGCGCAGGATTTATCGCTTGATGAGGCCTATATGCAGGTCCATAACAAGCAAAGAAAGCCCTATAACCCCGATCAAACGCAGATTGTGGCCAAGGATGCCAAATATCTCGATCATTACTTCTATGTCGCTGATTTGGCGATGCGCGCACGGGTCATGACGCTGCGCCATTTTTACGGCCAAGCCCGTGCCATGGATGTTGATCGCTATAACGCCGAAATCGACGAGATGGTCAAAACTTTCGACATGATCGATACACCGTCGAATTTACGCAAACCCGAAGGGCTGCTTATTCAGGCAATTCGCGACCAGCAGGATTTCTTTAATGAATGGAAAGCGGCAGAAGGCACACCGAAATTCGAACAGCTGAAAAACAATTACCGCAGTCACCCGAAAGTGAACAGCTCGCACCGTTTACTGATCATGGCGTATAGCATGCTGAAACAACAATACCCGCGTGAAACTGCGTCGAACCAACAGTCTTTCTACGACCATCTATGTGCGCTTGATTTTATTTAAATCATCGCCATGCCGCCATTCACATGAATGGTCTGGCCTGTGACATATGCGGCTTCATCGGACGCTAGGAATACCACGGCTGCGGCGATATCCTCGGATGATCCCATCTTACCCGCAGGAATTGTGGAATTGATCTTCGCTTTTTGATCATCATTCAATGCTTCTGTCATCGCCGTAGCAATAAAGCCCGGCGCGACGCAGTTAATCGTAATACCGCGGCTGGCAACTTCCGCCGCCATTGCTTTGCTCCATCCGATCATACCGGCTTTGGAGGCAACATAATTACATTGACCGGGGTTACCCGTCACACCAACGACAGATGCGATATTCACTACGCGACCGTTACGGCGCTTCATCATTCCGCGCTGTACGGCTTTGGCGAGCTTGAATGTCGATGTGAGGTTTACATCCAGAACTGTTTGCCAGTCTTCATCGCTCATGCGCATGGAAAGACCGTCACGCGTCAGGCCCGCATTATTGACCAGAATATCAACCTGACCCATTTCCTCTTCGGCACGTTTGGCAAGCTCATTCGCTGCCTCGGTCGTTGAAAGATCAGCTGTCAGAACGCTCACACGATCACCCAGCTCTTTGGCGAGTGCTTCGAGCTTCTCCGTATTACGGCCCGAAATCCCGACATGCGCGCCTGCGCCATGCAATGCTTTTGCAATCGCACCGCCAATGCCGCCCGTCGCGCCTGTTACCAATGCTGTCTTACCGCTTAAATCAAACATACTTAACCTTTCAACTTTTCAATCAATGTCTCGATATCTTCTGGATTTTGCGCGTTCATGCAAGCGATCTCTTTATCAATGCGGCGGATCAGTCCACATAGCACCTTGCCTGAACCCAACTCGACCATTTCTTCAACGCCGAGATCCTTCATGTTCAGCACGGATTCGCGCCAGCGCACCATACCCGTGACCTGATCAACCAGTAATTTACGGATTTGGTCGGGGTCGCTTGTCGGCTCTGCCGTCACATTTGCAACAACGGGAATGATCGGCGCGTTCATTGTGGTTTCAGCCAAAGCGGCTTCCATCGCTTCTGCGGCCGGCCCCATCAACGTACAATGGAACGGTGCGGATACAGGCAGGATCACCGCGCGTTTTGCACCTTGCTCACTCGCCAGATCAACGGCGCGCGCAACCGCGTCTTTATGACCGCTAACCACAACCTGACCAACGGAGTTATCATTCGCCGCCGCACAAACTTGATCTTTTGCCGCATCGCTGGCGATCTGCTCGACTTCCTCAAATGAAAGCCCCAATACGGCAGCCATTGAACCAACACCTACAGGGACAGCTTTTTGCATCGCCTGACCGCGCAACTTTAAGAGGCGCGCTGCATCAGAAATCGAAAATGTTTCGGCAGCGGTCAGCGCGGAATATTCACCCAAAGAATGACCCGCTACAAATTGTGCCGCCTGTTTGAAATCGATCCCGCCTTGTTTTTTAAGCACCTGCACAACCGCCATCGACACCGCCATCAAGGCTGGCTGCGTATTCTCGGTAAGGTTGAGGTCTTCTTCGGGCCCTTCAAAGATCATTTGGGACAGATTTTGTGACAATGATTCGTCTATTTCTTCGAAAACTTCCCGTGCTTCGGCAAATGAGTCATACAGTTGTCTACCCATACCCACAGCCTGTGAGCCTTGTCCGGGGAAGATTAGTGCGCGTGTCATACGGTCTCCAATTCTTTGTAATTACTTTTATATTAGTAGTACAATGTTAGCTATTTTTACTTCAAAGTGAAATTTTATATCGCTACGCACAACAAAAAGTGCAATAATAATTTGCATTAAACGCATGATTGTGCGATTTTTTATTCCTACTGACATTTTTATTGAGTTTTTTCATCCGGGAGACAAGCCCTTTTTTAAAGTCTCGGGTGAGCGTTCATTTTTGAACGCCAAAGCGTGAATATTAAAAATAAAAACAAAAAATACTGGGGAAATACATTTATGACGCAAAATTTACACTATCGAATTAAACATCTGCTGGAAGAAACCAACGACGCTTTCGTAAGCTGCGCTGGCTGTATGAACATTGACTACGCTGCATTCGCATCTATGCGCCTGTCCGAATTCAAAGAACTGCTTGATAAACCGGAGATGACGGGCAATGAGCTACGCCGCATTCTTCGCGAAGGTGGTAAAACGCACAAGACCAAGGATCCTGAAGGATGCTGGGCCACTTTTATTGCCGATCATATCTCTCAAAGTACGAACCAGAACACCAAAGAAGCTTTCGAATATGGTCTGGACAAGGTTTACAACAAAAAACCTTGATTTCTCGTACTCTTTCCGTCTATATACCCGCATACATACAACCTCGCTGATCGTAATGGTACGGTCAGCTTGATTATAACCCTTGTTTTTCAAGGTTTATAAGGCAACCCAAGAGGAGATAATATGCCTGTATACGAAACCGTGTTCCTAGCACGGCAAGACCTCACTGATGGTCAGGTTAACGACCTGACTGAAAAATACGCCGAAGTGATTAAAAAAGAAGGCGGTAAAATCCTGAAAACAGAACAATGGGGCTTGCGCACGCTGGCTTACAAAATCAACAAGGCCCGCAAGGCTCACTACACACTTGTTGAATTTGATGCGCCCGGCACAGCCGTTATTGAACTTGAGCGTCTTCTTCGTCTTGACGAAGACATCATGCGTTCATTGTCTTTGCGTCTTGACGAGCCTACTGAAGGCCCATCCATTATCATGGACAAGAATAAAGACCGTGATGATGACCGTAAGGACGATCGCAAATCAGACAAGAAGGAGGCTGCATAATGTCACCCGCAGATGTACCTACAGTAAAACGCCCGTTTTTCCGTCGTAAGAAAACATGTCCTTTCACTGGCCCTAACGCGCCGGCGATTGACTGGAAAGATACAAAAACATTGGGTCGTTACATTTCCGAGCGTGGAAAAATTATTCCTAGCCGTATCACGGCCGTATCTCAGAAAAAGCAACGTGAGTTGGCTAAAGCCATCAAGCGCGCACGTTTCATGGGCTTGATGCCATATGTTCAAACCGAAAGCGAAGGGCCACGTCACCAGTCACGCGGACCACGCTCTTAATCGCGATAGGTAAGGAAAATATAAAATGTCTACACAAGTAATTTTATTGGAACGCGTTGAAAAGCTCGGTGAGCTTGGCGATGTCGTAAACGTAAAACCGGGCTACGCTCGTAACTACCTGTTGCCGCAAAAGAAAGCTTTGCGCGCTAACAAGAGTAACGTTGCGTATTTCGAAGCGCAGAAGAAACAGCTTGAAGCTGACAACGAAAAGCAAAAGAAAGAAGCCGAGAAGAATGCCAAGAAGATTGAAGGTGCAGTTGTATCCCTCATCCGCGCGGCTTCTGAAAGCGGTCAGCTTTACGGTTCAGTAAACTCCCGTGACATTGCCAACGCATTGTCTGAGGAAACCAAGGAAACAGTGAACCGTTCACAAGTTAAAGTGAACCAGAACTACAAGCTGATTGGCTTGTTCCCTGTTGCTGTTCAACTGCACCCTGAAGTGATTGTTGAAGTTACTGTCAACATCGCTCGTTCAATCGAAGAAGCGAAAACACAGGCGAAAACTGGTAAGGCGCTTATCGCAGACTCTGAAGAGACTGTTGAAGAAGTTGTTGCCGAAGCTGAAGCTGAAGTTGAAGCCATCGAAGAAGAAGCGTTGAAAGACGTTCTTGAAGAAGGCGCTTTGGAAGCTGAAAAAGAGCGTCAGGCTGAAGCTGAAGAAAAAGCGGCTGAAGATGCTGCAAAAGCTGAAGAACGTGCCGCTAAGAAGGCAGAAAAAGACGCAGCCAAAGCAGCCGAAGAAGCTGCCGCCGCTGAGGAAGCTGAAACTGCAGAAGGTGCCGAAGAAGCAGCACCTGCTGAAGAAGCGGCTGAAGAAGACAAAGCTGAATAAGCACTTCGCTTTTATACAGATTAAAGAACAAAAGCCTGCCGCATTTGCCGCAGGCTTTTTTCATCCCCGTTATTCACAGCCTCCGATGCGCAGTTTTATGGAACTATTTCTACTGCTGCGTTTATACTCTCCTCCATGGTTCAAGATTTAGCATTTAAAAATGCCGACGATATAAAAATCGGCAAAGAGGATGTCCCTTCGTTTCGTATGTTGCCTCATAACAACGACGCGGAGCAGGGCTTACTGGGTTCACTTCTTATCGATAATCGCACGATTGAAAAAATCGGTGATTTCTTAAAGCCTGCGCATTTCTTTGTACCTGCGCACCAAAGAATATTCGAGGCGATCCTTACGCTTGTTGAGCGCGGCCAGAATGCGAGTCCCGTAACGTTGAAAAACTATTTTGACGATGACGAAGATTTAAAAGATGTCGGCGGCGCAATGTATCTTGCCGATCTGGCTGCAAATGTGGTCAGCGTCATTAACGCGCATGACTACGCCCGCACGATTTTTGAGCTGCATATCAGACGACAGCTCATCACCCTTGGCGAAGATGTGGTTAACGAAGCGTATGACCATTCATTGGAAAAGGACTCAACCTCTACAATCGAAACTGCCGAATCGCGCCTTTTTGAACTCGCCGAAACGGGCGACGTAAAAGGCGGGTTTATCACCTTGCGGGATTCCGTCCTTGTCGCTATCGAGCATGCGGAAAAAGCCTATAAATCTGACGGTAACGTTACCGGCGTAACCTCGGGACTGATCGACGTTGATAAAAAACTCGGCGGGTTCCAGAATTCCGATTTGCTTATTCTTGCCGGACGACCGTCTATGGGTAAAACGGCGCTTGCCGTAAACTGGTCCTTTAACGCAGCCAAAGCGTATGCTGAAAGCGGCGGAGAGGAGGGCGGACGCGTTGCCTTTTTCTCACTCGAGATGGCTGCTGAACAGCTTGCCGGTCGTATTCTTTCTGACCAATCGGGAATTTCCGGCGATGCCATTCGTAAAGGCAATATCAAACAGGAAGATTTCCGCGCATTTGTTGAAGCATCTCAACGCATGTCACAGGTGCCGCTTTATATTGATGATACGCCGGCGTTGTCTATTGGCGCAGTGCGCACACGGGCCCGTCGTTTGATGCGCCAACATGGTCTGGATATGATCGTAGTCGACTATCTGCAACTTCTTCGTGGTAACGGCTCTAAACGTGGGCAGGAAAACCGTGTGCAGGAAGTGTCCGAAATCACCCAAGGATTAAAAGCCATCGCTAAGGAATTGAATATTCCTGTTATCGCTCTGTCCCAGCTTTCTCGTCAGGTCGAACAGCGCGAAGATAAACGCCCGCAACTTTCCGACCTTCGTGAATCAGGATCCATTGAGCAAGATGCGGATGTCGTGATGTTCGTTTACCGTGAGGAATATTACCTGTCACGTACAGAGCCGGAGCCGGGAACGGAAAAGCATATGCAATGGCAGGAATCGATGGAACGTGCGCATAGCATTGGTGAATGCATTGTCGCAAAACAAAGACACGGCCCCATCGGGACCGTGAAAATGTTCTTTGATCCGAACCTTACAAGGTTCTCTGATCTTGATCCGAACCACCTCGCCCGTTTCGGGGATAGCGGGTTCGGCGAATAATTTATTAGCTGCCCATTCCTGCTGTAGGAGCAGAAACTTCCACAACTTGAGAATGATCTCTGGTCGCTTCATGGTTGGCGCGTTCCATAATGGCATCGTATAGGCCTTTTGGAATTTCAAGCTTCTGGCCGTCACCGTAGTTGATTTCGGCGGTAGTGCCATTCGCACCTTCTACGAATTCAACACTCAGACTACCTGCACCGTTATTATCGATTGCGCGCTCTAACGCATCTAGGCCGCGTGCGATAGACGCTGAATCAAATTCGCCGGGAAGATTGTAATTTGTAACAAATCTTTCATCGCGAGGTGCTCTGCCGTCGAAATGGTCGATTGCATCAGCAAGCTCTTCACTTTCGATGATGACACCTTTGCCTGTGCTTTCGGAAACGAATGTGTTGACCAGACCGTCTTTACGTCCTTGCTGGATCGTAATGCTGTCTGTTCCCAGCAAGTTAGCAGTTGCCGGATTTACACCAATCGTAACGTCACGGTATCTTACGCTTGTGTCGCCCATATCGGCACGCTCACGGAGCTTACCTTCCAGATGGGAATCCAGTGCAACACCTTCGCCAAGAACACTGTCGAAATTATCTTCGTGTATCTGTGTAACGATTGTCTCGCCTTCAATTTGACGTACCAGCATCGGGCTGCCTTCGATAATCGCCAGAATACCGGCTTCGGGCACTTCGCCACCTGCTCTGGCAATGACGGCTTGTGCATCTTCAAGGATATTGCCATCCAGAACACGGTCATCATCGATCAAAGCCGTATTGGCAGTGACAGTAATGGTATTGTCTGCGCCTGGTGTTGTATCGGCTTCGATAATGCCTCTGGCACGTTCCAGCAGCACTTTTTCAACATCGCTGGCACCTTCCATTTGTGCATCAATCCAGCCATTAAGCGTTGTCAGCTCTTCTGCGGATAGACCGTCTTCGACATTAACAACTGTGAAGTCTGAATACAGCGCCGTACGGATCTCGGTATCAATACGCTCACCATGCTCGGCTAGATAGGCCGTTAATTCTTCAGGCGTAGTAACACCCGCAATAGTAATATCAAATGCGATCGTCTCATCGCTAGGTACGCTAATGGAGACACTGGCTTCTACATCAGCCGCAGGTGCTGCATCACCGAAAGTCTGCGCATAAGCTTCAACCTGCTCTAACAAGGTGGCTGGTGTAGCATCTGCTGCAACTTCAATACCTTGGTATGACAAGAATTCACGGACATCTTCCGGGTCTGTTGAAACCGCGTCTCTTAGACCGGCTAAAACGTTGCCTCTGAAATCTGCATTGTCTCTCATTTGTTGGTCAAGAAGCTCGGCTGCGGCTTGTGGGCCGGCCAATGCGCGTAATTCTGTACCAGTCATGTCCAGCATATTGATCATGCTGTTACCGGTTTTGCGTCCTGAAAGACCATCAATTTCGCTGATCTCGATCGCTTGCAACGGCGCGAAATTACCGAGCTTGGCCATCGCGGCATAAAGCTGGATTTCACGGATTGATGGATCACCGCCTGTTTCTGTTTCAATACGGGGATCGCCACCGGCTGCTGGTTCTACAGTTGCGTTGTTAGCCACATCCCAGTCATGGTTGATAGTTTCGGCTACGCGGTTAAGGATTGTTTCCTCAAGGCTGCCAGCTTCGACTGTTTCCAACTGGGTGTTGATTTTACTTATCACTGCGGATGCTTCTTCCATTGTGATGCCGTCATCATCGGCTGTACCGTATAGGATATCTCTGGCTTGCTGCTCGAGCGCCGCACCGTGCGTTTCCAGATACGCTGCGAGTGCCGCAGGATCATCAAGGTTTTTCGCTGTAATGCTCAACGCTGCTGGCTCTGTGCCCGCTGCAATCGTAATAGAAGGAGCTGATTCAAAAGCTGCATGTGCTTCCATGACTGCAATGTAGTCAGGATGTGCTTGAGCTTGCTCTAAAGTTAATGTTGCTGTTGCGGGGTCTTGTTCCCAGCCGCTGTTATCCGCTTTACGCTGAAACATCACATTGGCCAATGCGACAGCTTCCAACTCAAGTGGAGAAAGAGCGCGATCAAAACCTTCACCATGGAATTTAGCCCACTCCGTGTTTAAATCGGCGGCTGTCATGGCATTAGGATCATGCATCTCCGGAGCTTCTGCGGCTTCAGATTCGAATTTTGTTATGAAGTCGTAGCGATCTTTTGCGGATACAGCAGGATTGGAATCAATGGCGATTGTGTCTGCTGCCAATACGGCTTCTGCATTTGCGCGAGCCGTTGTGTAAGCTTCGCTGGTAAGGAATTCATTACGAGCTTCTTCCGAAACTGTACCAATGCGAGAATCCGCAGTAGCTGTCGGCAAAGCCTTAAGCGCTGCTTCCATAGCGATGACGCTCATCGCATCAACGACTTCGTTCATGCGGCCATCTACGTCTTCAATACTGCCGGATAGTCCTGCGAGAACTTTATTAGCATCGCGGACTGTTATTTCGTCATTATCGCTGTCTGTTCCCAGCAAGCGATCTTCAACAATCTCCTGCATTTCCTGCAGAATGATGCCTCTGTTTTCCTGAATCGCTGTGATCATGGCTTGTGCGCGTAAATCCGTGGTGGCGATTGTTGTAACTACGCCGGGCGTACCGGGGATTTTAATGTTAAAGCCGTATTCGCTGCCGCGGGATTCAGACCAATCAAGCTGGAATGTAAACCCGTCTTTGGTTGCAACCGTAATAACGTCACCTTCACGGGTGATCGTTGCGTCTGTGCCTTCGCGCGGGGTGACCGTTTCCGGTGCCGCTACTGTGGCTTTATAATCTACGTTGCTATTGGCAAAGGCCTCGAAATCGGCCATCGAAGCATTGCTGTAATTCGCAAAATTACCTTCGTTACCTTCTGAATGATATGCATAAAGAGAGATTTGAATGGCAAGTATCTGCTCGGCTGTTTTGCCGGCGATAGCTTCTTGATATGATTCTGATGGATCATCGGATCTGATGATTCCTCGTGCTACTGATGCTGCTTCTGTATAACCGATTGCATCCCAGCGGTCTTTTAATTCGCCCATTATTTACACCCTCTTAGAAGTAAGTTTTTTACACACAAACCGTTTTTCGGTTTTTTAGTTATGTTCAATATAGAGGAGTGGCAGTTAATAAAGCGTTAAACTGGAGCTAAAACCCTGATATAAAGGCGGTTATGGGACTTTTAACGATCAATTTAAGCGCTTTAAAGAAAAACTACGAAACCTTGAAAACCCTTACTGACGGTGATTCTGACGTTGGTGCGGTGGTAAAGGCGAATGGATATGGCCTCGATTCCTTAAAAGTCGCGCAAGCCCTATACCAAGCGGGTTGCCGCAGCTTTTTCATCGCCAAGGCGCATGAGGTTGTGGCTTTGCAAAGCCTGCCCGATGATGTGCGCATTATCGTCCTGAACGGATATGATCCGATCGCCGCATCATTATATGCGCAACATGAGATGATCCCCGTTCTTGGTTCTCTGTATGAATTGGAATCCTATAAAGCGCAAACGGGCCTGACCAACAAACCCTGTTTCATAAAGCTCTGCACACAGATGAACCGCGCAGGCATGGATAGAGAAGAATGGGAATCCATCCTCGCCGATCCTTCAATGCTCGATGGGCTCAAGCTGCAAGGCTTGATGGCGCATTTCGCCTGCGCCGATGAGCTGGGCCATACGCTTAATGAGGAGCAGTTCGCATTGTTTAGCAATGTAACGAAAAGCTTCGATGCGCAATATGAGTGGCTAACTCACTCGATGGCGAATTCCTCTGCGATGTTTAGAGATAAGAAGTATCATTTCGATCTCACCCGTCCCGGAATGGCGTTATATGGTTTGAATCCGACACCCGAACAAACCAACCCGATGCAAGGGGTTGTCGATTTAAAATTACAGGTCATACGAACGCGATTGATTCAAAAAGGAGAAATCACCGGATATGGCGCAACGTATCGTTTCGAAAAAGAGGCTCCGGTCGCGCTTTTGTCCGCCGGATACGCCGACGGTATCTTCAGGTCACTAAGTAACAGCGGAAAGCTCTACTGGAATGGAATCGCTTGCCCGATACGTGGCCGTGTGTCGATGGATATGATCGTCGTCGATCTGACCGATGTTCCTGAAAATGACCGCCCCGCAGCGGGGGATATGATGGAGCTTATCGGCCCGCATCAAAGCGCGGATGATTTAGCTGAAGACGCAGGAACGATCGGATACGAAATCCTCACCTCGCTCGGTGATCGTTATCAACGGGTTTATAGTGATTAATCACACATCCGCATTGCGGGCGGCAAGTCGTTGTCAGACAGCGGTGCGAACTCCTCGGTAAAGCTCGGCGGCAGACGGTAATCCCACCATTCCTGCGGCAACGGGAAAAGCCCGATCCCCAAACTCTCCGCCGCGTTTTCAAATGCATCATCCAGAATTTTGCGGTTCGCCCGTACCGTGTCACTTAACTGCGGATGCTTACGATGCGCTTGGTTATGTTCGGCGGCGGCATCCTCGGCGAGAAAATCAAACACCGTTCCCATATCGAGCAAGTCCCCGTTGAATGTCTCAAGGCTGCAATCCACCGCCATCCCGCGTGGATGCGCTCCCTTACCG
>CAYGQG010000059.1:0-11284 GCA_964351955.1 uncultured Micavibrio sp.
ACATGACGTTGCCGATAGATTTAGACATTTTTTCGCCCTGCACGTTGATAAAGCCATGCGCGAACACGGTTTCAGGCGCATCCAAATCCGCAGACATCAAGAATGCCGGCCAGTAAATACAGTGAAAACGCGTGATATCCTTACCGATCACATGATATTGAGCCGGCCAGAACTTCTTGTAGCTGTCGCTGTCTGTGTCAGGATACCCAACGCCCGTGATGTAGTTGGTTAAGGCATCAAGCCACACATACATGACATGCTCTTCGTCATTCGGTACGGGAATACCCCATTTTAAACGGCTCTTATGGCGGGATACGGACAAATCCTTTAACCCGCCTTCTTGCTTCACGAATGAAATGATTTCGTTACGGCGCGATTCAGGTGCAATGAATTCAGGATGAGCCTCGTAATATTCAAGTAACTTCTCAGTATAATTCGATAACCTAAAGAAATAACTGCCTTCTTCTACCCATTCGACAGGTGTTCCATTGGGGGTGAATTTTTGTCCGTCTTCGGCTGTGCGTAGCTCGTCTTCGGTGAAATATGCTTCTTCACGAATTGAATACCAGCCTTCGTATTGACCGAGATAAATGTCACCCTTATCCAGCAGCTTCTGCCAAATAGCCTTTGATGCCTTATGGTGGCGTTCTTCGGATGTACGGATGAAATCATCGTTGGAGATGTTGAGCGTTTTTGTCATTTTCACAAAAGTCGAGGCGTTCTTATCGGCAAACTCTTTGGCTTCCATACCGTTTTCAGCCGCAGTTTTTGCGACTTTCTCGCCATGTTCGTCCGTGCCCGTCAGAAACATGACATCACGACCGTTAAGACGTTGGAAGCGGGCCATAACATCGGTCAAAATAACCTCATAAGCATGCCCCAAATGCGGAACACCGTTCACGTATGAAATTGCCGTCGTGATATAGAAAGGCACTTTATTTTCGTTATTAGTGGCCATGGCGAAAGTACTCTCTTGTTAGATGGAAAACTAAGCTTACGCGTTTTCCATGATCATAAAAGCGCTAAGGACCGATTGACGTTTATCGAGGTTACTTCTTTCAACCGTATCGAAATGCGCCTTAAGGTTCTCACAAATTTCGAGCAGGCTTTCAAGAGAAGATTGTCGGTAAAGCTTTTGCATCGGCTCGATATGCAGGACTTTCGTGGCGATTTCGCGCCCGCGGGCCTTGGCGGTGATCATTTGCGAGAACATCCACGGCAAGAGCCTTGTGAAGCTCTGATACGCACTTTTAGCGTTTGCATTGCCGAGCTGATCTGCCAGAACATGGATATCCGGCCATGAATATTGCGGCCAGTTCTCGAACATGGTCAGGATAAGGGTGAGTGTGTCCAACCCGCCTTGCTCTATATATTCCAAAGCATCACCGATAGAGCCGTTTGAGAGGTGATACAGCGTATCAAACTGGTCTTGATCCAGATTATAGCCCTGCATTTGTAACAGCTCGCGGAAGTGTTCTTCGCTCACGGTCTGAAATTGCAGGAGTTGCGTACGGGAACGAATGGTCGGGATCATAGCGCCGAGCCTATGGCACACAAGCATAAGCACGGTATTTTCAGGCGGTTCTTCAAGGACTTTGAGGATTGCGTTCTGGGCGTTGCGGTTCATAGTATCGGCATCATCAATAATCACGACGCGCCAACCATCTTCCTTAGACGCGGTCATACGTAGGAACGGTATGACCTTACGAACATCATCAACGGCTACGCTGTCTTTATGTTGATTCTTTGTCGCGTCATACGCACGCTCAACCGTCATAAGATCGGGGTGGCCGCCCGAAGCAACCTGACGAAAGACCGGGCTGTCTTTATCGATCTCCAGTCCTTGCAATTCTTGCGGCAGATCATCACCACCGAATAAAGCATCCTGGTTCGGATCTGCCGCTTGTTGAGAAAGAAGGAAACGCGCAAGTTTAAACGCAAAGGTTGCTTTGCCGATTCCCTTCGGTCCTGTGAATATCAAGCCGTGGGGCATACGCCCTGCTTCGAATTGTTCGAGAATTTTGGCTTCTTGCTGGTCGTGACCTAATGACAGAGACATCAAACGCGGATGTGATAAACCTTCTTCAGGTTCGGCAGCATCTTCAAGAACCTCTTCGACAGGATCTTCTTCGGGGGCATCAGGTTCGCCAAATAAATCCATTACGCAGCTTTCAGTTTTGTCTCTACTATTGCTCGAATCTGGTCGGTGACTTTGTCGATGTCTTGCAAAGCGTCAATAACGTGACATCGCTCCGGCTCGTTTTTGGCAATTTCCAAAAATCCGTTGCGCAGGCGTTTATGAAACTCCAGCTCCATATTCTCGTAACGGTCTTCTTGTTGATTGAGGACAAATTGCTCGCCCGCCAAGCGTCGGTCAGAGCGTTTAAGCCCCTCTTCGGGGTCGATGTCCAGAATGAACGTTAAATCAGGCGTGAGATCGCCTAACACCAATTCCTGAATAGTCGCGATGTCTTGCAGTTCCATTTCATGACCATACCCCTGGTATGCAACGGTGGAATCGGAAAAACGGTCAGAGATGACTATTTTATCCTCTTTCAACGATGGTTCAATCACCCGTTCTACATGCATTGCGCGAGCAGCGTTTAATAACAAAACCTCCGCCATAGGTGTCCAGTTACCCGCATCGCGCTGAACGATCAGGTCGCGAATTGCCTCGGCTTCCTTTGTTCCGCCCGGTTCGCGCGTGGTGATAACCTTTTGCCCTGCGTCAGACAAAAAAGACGACAGGCGATTTATTTGCGTTGTCTTACCGCTGCCTTCCCCGCCTTCGAATGTAATGAATAATGTATTTCTCATGATTTTTATGACCCGGCTGCCAGATGCTTTAGTTTAGCAACAGTCTGAGAGAAGAACCCCAGCTCTGCTACATCTTCCGCTGCGTATAACGGTCTTTCCATCACTTCCTGATCGGGGATAGATATCTTAAGTGTGCCAATTTGTTGGCCCTTGGCTATTGGCGCGACCAGAGGTTTGTCGTAAACCGCCTCGACTTTGATATCGGCTGTATCAAATTTTGGCGCTGTGGCCTTGATCTTTTCTTGAGAAACCAGACCAACACTGGGAGAACGCCCTATTGTGACTTCAGCATCTGCTATTTTTTCACCTGCTTCAAAGAATACCTTATTCTCGAAATTTTTCAGCGCCCATTCCAGCAAACGAGAGGATTCTTCGGCCCGTGATTTGGCACTGTCCAATCCATTTACAACCAACACAACACGGCGATTGTCTTGTTTACCTGAACCGATCAAGCCATAGCCGGCGGCTTCGGTATGGCCCGTTTTAATACCGTCAGCACCGATATCTTTATAGAGCAGCGGATTACGGTTTTTCTGCGTGATGTCGCTATAGGTGAATTCTGTTTCAGCATAATAGCCATAGTATTGCGGAAAATTACGGATTAAAGCCGTTCCCAGCTTTGATAAATCGCGGGCGGTCGAATAGTGATCAGGGTCGGGCCAGCCGCTTGCGTTGGCGAAATGTGAATTTTCCATGCCCAATAACTCGGCATGATTATTCAACATCTTGGCGAACGCTTCTTCTGTGCCTGCCAATCCTTCCGCCAGAACGATTGTCGCGTCATTGCCGGACTGGATGATTACACCGCGGATAAGATCTTCTATTTTTGCTTTCTTGTTCACCTCGACAAACATTTTCGAGCCGCCCATGCGCCATGCTTTTTCACTGACGCTGAATCCGCCGTCCAGCTGGATGTCGCCTTTCTTTAATGCATCGAACACCGCGTACATCGTTATCACTTTACTCATAGATGATGTGGGCATTCTCTCGTCTGCATTCTTTGCCATCAGTACCGCGCCTGTCTCAAAATCTACGATGACGGCTTGCTTGGCCGTGGTGTCTATCGTAGCGGCTATAGAAGTTGTGCTTTGTGTAAAACAAAATACGAGTGCAGAAAGAATGAGTGTTCTTGAAAACAAGTGCATGTGTGCCCTTTTCAAAAGTTAAATGAAGTCTTTTTATAGAATTGGGGATTCGGCGGGCTTAATCAACCACTACGATCGCATTGTTCTGCCCTGCCGATGAAAGCTGCTTCAAAATCAGATCGGCAGTATGCACATTTGCAACGGGGCCAATACGGACTCGATAGAAATCCTGACCATTCACTCGTGCGGGCTGAACTTGCGCCCGTCCTATACTTTGCAACGTTCCCGCAAGTTTCTGGGCGTTGTTCGGATTGGTAACCGAAGCGACCTGTACATACAGGTTTGTCGGGGAGACAGGGTATGTTTTGACAACAGGGTCGGGGTAAAAACGTCCGTTATTCAGATGTCCGGGAACAGGAGATTCCAATTCAGCAACCTCTACAGCCTCAACAGGAGCACTTCTGACTATCGCAGGTTTTGATACTGCTTGTGGCTGGCGATGGGCTATTGTTTGATGGCTGCGATTATTATAAGCCACTTCTGTGCCGCGTGTATTCTGACCCTTCTTCGCCATTTCGGCTATCTGCAAACTTTCCTGCGAAAGAACCTGTAGTTTAATACGCGCTGTTCCTTGGTTTTTAAAGCCGAGCAATTCCGCACCGCGTTTAGATAGATCGAGAATTCGCCCCTTTGAAAACGGGCCACGGTCATTAACGCGAGCTACAATAGAGCGACCGTTTTCAAGATTGGTTACACGGACAAGCGAAGGCATTTGCAATGTCTTGTGGGCCGCCGTCAGTTCGTTTTGATCGAAAGTTTCACCGTTCGCGGTACGCTTACCGTGGAAACCCGGGCCATACCACGATGCGATTCCTGTCTGTTCAAAGTTATAGGTTTCTTTGGGGCGGTAGGTTTTGCCCTGAATTTTGTATGGAGAGCCGACTTTGAAAGTACCCTGAGACTTACTTGTCCCTACGGGTACGGTTTTAGCCACATGCGAAGCCAATTCAACTTCAGTACAGCCACTCACCAAGAATGCCAGCACCAGAACAGGGATATATCTTTGTAGAAATTTCATAATTTTATTGAGCAATCTGATCAGCTAGGAGGCCCACGGATGTGGCGAAATACGTTGAGTTATTCCACTTCATTATGACACGAAAGTTGTCATACGCCAAGAATGTACGGCCACCCAAACCATCAGGGGCAATTAACGACGCTTTAAGTCCTGCTGCAGTTGGTAGCTTTCCGCCGCTTGGTAGTGTCACACCGAGTTTTGACCATTCATCAATGCTCTTTTTCGTGCCTTTACCTTCCAAGGCTTTCGGGAATCCCTTAGGCACACTAACTTCACGGCCCCAACGCTGGTCTTCTTTCCAGCCGCTGCGGCTCAAATAATTTGCGGTTGATGCAAAAACATCAGGCAGAGAGCCCCAGATGTCGCGCTTACCATCATTATTACCGTCTACGGCGAAGCTGTGGAAACTTGAAGGCATGAACTGGTTCTGGCCCATCGCGCCGGCCCATGACCCCTTCATGTCTTGGGCGGAGATATGTCCCTCATCCAAAATTTTAAGAGCATTCATCAATTCGCTACGAAAAAAGGAAGATCTTCGTCCGTCATGGGCGAGTGTGGCAAGCGCAGGGACAACCTTAAACCCGCCTGTATTCCCGCCATAGTTTGTTTCGATCCCCCACAGTGCGACAATGTAATGTGCCGGAACGCCATATTTCTTTGCCGCTACTTCGAGTTTGTCTCTGTTTTTCTTGTATTCGTATCGGCCCTGCTTAACGCGCTGGTCATTAATGACGCGGTCATAATATTGGGCGAATGTCATGCTGCCTTCGGGTTGTTTTCTATCTAGCTCAACAACACGCGGGATGGGTTTTATGCCTGCCAAGGCGATTTGTATTGTTTGCTCCGAGATACCTTTTTGCTTGGCTTCCTGTCTCACACCATCGAGCCATGCATCGAAGTTCTGCGCGGCCAATGCCGGTGTGGTTAGACAGATTAGAAATAGTGAAAACAGGACTGCTCGCATTTTTAAATTCCTCAGTTAAGAAATGTTATCTCTCTCATACAGTTTGGACATTACCTCAAATATAAAGGCGGTGCTCCAACCAAACACCATAAACCCATTCGCAGACTGGAACGCGCCTAGCAACCGCCATTCCTGCGGCAACAAGACATCTCCATACCCAACTGTCGTGAACGTGGATGTTGAATAATAAAGAGCTTCTTCCAGATTTGAAAACGCATCTACGCTTAAATAGAAAAACGCCCACAGCCAAATTTGCACAATATGCGAGCAAAATACACAAAGCACGGTAAACATGAGAGTCACCATGCGCCAGTTCAGCTTAAATTGACGAAATATTACATGGCGCGTATGGCTCAATATTTTCATCAACCTGTCTAACGCGACGGCGTGAATCAGAACCGTTATCGCGATCAGGACAGCGCCAATTGCCATTTGTGTGATCATAGCGCACTCTTTTTTACTTTAAGGCTGGACATTGTCCTGCAAATATCGCTAAAAAGTGTTGCGTTTACAACCAGCGATCTGAATATATTTTCTGATTTCGATGCGGACAGATGGCAGAGTGGTTGAATGCACCGGTCTTGAAAACCGGCATGGGTTTATAGCCCATCCAGGGTTCGAATCCCTGTCTGTCCGCCATTTTATCTTTTCTGTATATACTGCGAAGGTTTCAACATCCCCTACCGTATATTTGTTATGAAAAGAATATTAGCCCTCCTCCTGATACTGATTACTTCGTCATTTTCGACAGCTATGGCTGCTGAAAAAAACATTCCCTACGGTGTACTCGATCGGGAAAAGCTGGATATCTATGCTCCGGCCGAGGCTAAAAATGCTCCCGTTATCGTGCATGTACATGGTGGTGGCTGGCGGATCGGCAATAAACGTCTGATACAGGAAAAGCCCAAAGCCTTTAATAAAAAAGGATATATCTTCGTCAGTGTCGGTTACCCTCTTCTCCCCGATCATCCCGTCGAAACACAGGCTCAATCAATCGCTAACGCTGTGGCCTGGGTTCACAACAACATTAAACGGTATGGCGGTAATCCTGATAACTTAACCCTTACGGGACATTCCGCGGGTGCGCATCTCATAACGCTTATTTCCACCGATCAACGATATTTGAGCAAAGCCGAGGTTAATCCGATGGTTATCAAGCATGTTGTGTCCATAGACGGTGCCGGGTTCGATATGCCATGGCGAATGAAAACATTTGAGGACGAGAATGAGCGAGGAAAATGGCTGTTTACCAGTGCTTTTGGATATAATGATCCGGAGCGTTGGAAAGCCCTTTCGCCTGTGTATTACGTTTCCAAAGACAAATACATTCCGCCTACTTTGTTCTTAACTGCAGCTTCGCGGCAAACGTCCAACGATGCGTCTAATGCTTTTGCGGCAAAATTGAAAGCTGCGGGCATACGTTCCGCAGTCGCACCGATCGCTAATCGTGACCATGGCAGCATCAACAAACTCATGGGAACAAAGGATGATGAGACCTTTGCCAAACTCATTGAATTCATTGAATAAAACAGTTTATTAAGTTGTTTTTGATCGTCTATATGCGAATATAAATATATGAGCTTTGGTCGCCGCCATATTGAATTTTTGCTGTTATGTATCGTATTTCCGAGTGTTATCATTTTCGGGAAACTCGGCTTTTTCATGTTCTTCTTTTTATGGGCCGCGACCGCTTATTGCTTCTCCATTATTTACATCAACAACCGAAGCTTTCTTAAAGAGATGTGGAACACCAAGGAAGTGACATGGGTAAACATGAAGCCTGTGCTGTTTCGCTGGGCTCTGTCCAGTATTGTTATGGTTGTTTTTATCTATTTTTATAACCGTGATGTGATGTTTGCGCTGCTGCTGGAGAAGCCACAGGTTATTCCGTTTATTCTGATCATGTATCCCTTACTATCGGCAATACCGCAGGAATTCATATTCTGTACGTTTTTCTTCAAACGCTTTCACCGCCTCTTCCCTACGGAGAATGAAAAGATCATCGCCAGTAGCCTTGTCTTTGCATACGCCCATTTGCTTTATCTCAACCCGGTCAGTCCGGTCTTAAGCATATTTGCGGGGGTAATCTTCGCACAAACATACAGCAAAACACGCTCTCTTGCGCTCGTCTCGATAGAGCATTCCTTGTATGGTGCAACGCTATTCATATCTGGGCTTGGGTACTATTTTTATAGTGGCGCGATCTCCCCTACTTAATCGCTTGATTTAAAACAGTAGCGAGGCTATCCAAGAGGTTTGAAGGGATCATCTCATTGGAACACGATTTATTTTCGCCCCCTGTTATTACAGCACTGCTCGTTTGTCTGGCTGCGGCCTCGGCAACGACGCTTGGCGCATTCACCGTTTTCACCAGTCGTGATTCCAATCCTCGTTTTCTAGCCTTCGGATTGGCTTTTGCCGGTGGTGCGATGGTTTATATCTCTATGGTGGAGATTTTCTGGAAGTCTATGAGTTCCTTCTCGGCAATCTTCCCCGATAAAATTGCCTATTCGCACGCAACTATCGCTTTTTTCGCAGGCATTATCTTACTCGTTCTGCTTGATCGGCTTATCCCTAACCCGCATAACGAGCTCACCTCGCCGGAGAACAAGGATAAAGACAAGCTTGGTCGTCTGGGGTTTTTAGCCGCCATTGCGATTACGGCGCATAACTTTCCCGAAGGTATGGCCACCTTCTTTGCCACTTTAGAGGTCCCTGTGGTGGGTACTTCGCTTGCGGTGGCTATCGTTTTACACAACGTGCCGGAAGGCATCTCCATTGCCATACCCGTCTATTACGCTACAAACAGCAAGAAGCTGACATTCATTGCCTGCCTGCTTTCGGGATTGGCGGAACCTGTCGGGGCATTGATTGGATATTTGATCCTCTCGCAATTCCTCACACCATTCGTCTTCGGCTCGGTATTCGGCATTATCGCGGGTGCGATGGTCTTCTTGTCGATGGATGAATTGTTGCCGACGGCAAAGCGCTATTCCTCGGGCCACGATACGGTTTACGGCATGGTGATCGGTATGGCTGTGATCGCGCTTAGTCTCGTCTTATTCCGTTAATCAGCATTATCCTGCAGTCGCTTTACCATTTTCTCTAATGATCGTGCACGCTCGACATAGGGCGTAATGTTATGCGTTGTAACGATTGTGCCTCTGCCGCTGGATAGCGGTACAGCCCTGATATGGTAGCTTTGCTGGTTCTTGAGGGTGAATTCCACGTCACCGGACAGCGAATACCAAAAACGTTTAAGCGTTTCCAGATCTTCGGGGTCCTTAGAAAGCAGCTCTTCCTCGCTGCTCATCATTTCAAAGGCTTCAAACACACTCAAACCGCGAATAAGCCGCGGAGCACTCTTTGGGTATGCCCGATAGTAATGCTCACTGACGAACACGATGCGCTTATCCTGATCGAATACGATGATAGAGATCGGTGCATTTGACAGCGCTTCGCTGAATTGCCTGAATTCCTCCTCTACAAGCATACTGCCCAAGCGTTTGCCGCCGTCTTTCAGCCGTATTTTGAGAATTTTTTCGAAATCGATCCCATCGAGCATATCCAAAGGAATGCATACAGAAAAACCTTTGGCCTGTATTTTCATGACATCTTCAGGCGTTGATTTGCGCAGCACCGCTACAACTTCGGCAAAAACCGTGCGCTCTTCCTTTAAAAATCGGGCTAAACGCGCATGCTTGTGCGCCGCATCATCGATGCAAATCAGGATTAAACTGCTGTTGCGGGCCGCCTGTGCCAACGCTTCTTCATCTTTCGGGCACAATATACGTGTGTCTTTTTCAGGGGTACACCGGCTGACGGCCTTTTCGACAAGGCGTTCGTCGCAGTCTCCGTAAACCGTTATGAGATGATGATCATTATGATCAGCTTTTGGCATGTATCCCCCGTAAATTCTATGAGATCAGGAAGCAGATTTTCTTGACACCCCTGATCTTATGTGTATATTTCCCAAATTCAAAGTTAATTAACACAGCATTATTGAACAAGATCGTTCTCAACCGTTGTGTTCCACATTTTGGTGAAAAGAAATTATGTTTGCGATTATACGTACTGGCGGAAAACAATACCGCGTTCAAAAAGATGACAGAATCGAAGTCGAGAAGCTCGATGCCGAAGCTGGTAAAACTGTAGACCTCGACGAAGTTCTCTTCGTGGATGGTAAGATCGGTGAGCCATTGGTTAAAGGCGCTTCTGTTAAGGCCAAAGTGGTTGAACAGACACGTGGCGAGAAGATTGTAATCTTCAAGAAAAAGCGTCGTCAAAATTACCGTCGTAAAAAAGGCCACCGTCAAAATCTGACTGTGTTGCAAATTACAGATATCAAAGCAGCTTAATTAGGATTATAGGAGAGACAAATGGCTCATAAAAAAGCAGGTGGTAGTTCCAGAAACGGACGCGATTCAGAAGGTCGTCGCTTAGGCGTTAAAAAATCCGGTGGTCAGGAAGTTTTGGCCGGTAACATCATCATTCGTCAGCGCGGTACCAAGTACAAGCCTGGTAAGAATGTTGGTCTTGGTAAAGATCACACAATCTTTTCTTTGGTTGACGGACAGGTTCTGTTCACACGTGGTCAAAATGACCGTGCGACCGTAAACGTTGTTCCGGCAAATGATGGACAAACATCCCAAGCAGCCGAATAACCCAACGCGATAAACAGTATAGAATTAAGGGAAAGGCTGGCCTTTCCCTTTTTTAATGCCCAAAACTCTTTAAAGTACCGATCATGAAATTCTTGGACGAAGCAAAGATATATCTACAAAGCGGACATGGCGGCCCGGGCTGTGTCAGTTTTCGTCGTGAGAAATACGTTGAATATGGCGGCCCCGATGGTGGTAACGGCGGTAAAGGCGGCGATGTCATTTTCGAGGTTGTCGATACGCTCAACACCCTAATTGATTTCCGTTACCAGCAGCATTTTCGCGGCAAGGCCGGCGATAATGGCAAAGGTGATAACCGTACGGGCGCACATGGCGACGATTGCGTCGTCAAAGTACCTGTCGGTACACAAATCATCGATGAAGATAAAACAACGGTTCTTGCCGACCTTACACAACCAGGAGAGCGTATCACTTTCCTTAAGGGTGGCGATGGCGGTTTTGGTAATGCTCATTATAAAAGCTCGACCAATCAGGCTCCGCGTAAATCTACGCCCGGTTGGGATGGGCAGGAAATGGCTGTCTGGCTTCGGCTGAAGCTTATTGCAGATGCGGGTCTTGTTGGTTTGCCGAATGCGGGGAAATCGACGTTTCTGGCCGCATGCAGTAACGCGAAACCCAAAATTGCAGATTACCCCTTCACAACGCTCCACCCTAACCT
>CAYGQG010000060.1:0-11181 GCA_964351955.1 uncultured Micavibrio sp.
TTTTGATGGAGTGCGTGTAATGCGGTTTTTTTCAACATATTCAAAATTTCCTTTGTTCTTTAGCGAGATATAACAAAGTATAAAAAGATGTCCAGTCGCCTTTGACTATTGGCTGGAATATCTTACAGTAATTTTTAGTATTTAACGCTTACTTTTCAAATATATGACAGAAACTGACACACCGCCTGATGAAAAGGACCCGACCGAGCCGCAAAACACGGACCCGTTGGATCTTGCGGATTTTAAAGTTCTGATTGTTGAGGATTTTCCTTTCATCGCTGATCTGCTAGCTACCTGTTTACGAGAAATGGGCGTAGGAGATGTTATCACCGCCGATAACGGGCAAAGCGCACAAACCAAAATTCAATCGATGAACCAGTTTGAGAATGCCAACAATATCGATGTTGTCATTCTTGACTGGCTGATGCCTGTCATGGATGGAAGAGAGCTGATCAAAGCCATACGCGGTCACAAAAGTGACGGTATTCGCTTTTTGCCGGTCATTGTATGTAGCGCGTATACTTCGGAAGCTTTGGTTCGCGAAACCCGTGATTTGGGTGCCAATGAAGTTGTTGTAAAACCGATTTCAGCCGGTGAAGTGGCGCGGCGCATTCAGTACGTGATCAACAACCCTAGACCGTATGTGAAAAGCACAACGTTTTTCGGACCGGATCGCAGACGGCAAAAACGACCTTTCGAAGGCGAAGACAGACGTAAAACCAAACCACAGGATGTGAAAAACAGTCATGAGCAAAGATAACGCACAGCAAGTTGAAATTTATCACCGCATCAATAAGCTTCGCTTGAAAGCCGGTCTACCTGTACGCGGTCCATCCGGGGTTATTGACCCATCGACCATCAAAAAAGCACAAACGCATATTGATGAGAAAGAGGGTGAATACACGGACGAAGTCAAAATCGTACTCGAAAAACTCTCTGACAGCTGGCAATCCTTTAAGGATGCCGGTGCTGATGATGCTCCGGAATGGATTGAGAAAATATACAACTACTCTAACAATATCAAAGATTTAACATCAATGTATCAGCATGATCTTATGACACATTTCGGTCTGTCTTTGCGTGAATTTTGCGAGAAAATCGATATCGAGCGCGAGGAACATCATGTGATCGTACAGGCTCATATTGATGTGATGTGGGTTACATATGAGCAACAGCTCAGAAGTGACAGTAGTGAAAAAGCAGAGGAATTGAAAAAGGTCGTGGCGATCGCGATCGAGAAATATTCCTAGTCTTTAATAATGCGATGCGGCTTGTAAATGATCGCCTCGCCTTCTGCTAATTCGTGCTCTTCTTCCTCTTCATCTTCAACATACCAAGGAATAATCGTCTTTGGCTTCTCTTGAAAGTCTTCGGCTTTCTTCCCGTTATACGGGTTAGGATAAGATTGTAGATCGCCGACACGTTCCTTAGCTTTGAGATACGCATTGGTGTTCAGACTTTCAACCAACGCCATGAAGTTCTTATCTTCTTCAGTTAACGCATCATAATGCGTCTTAATGTCACTCGGGATCGTCGTAATCAAGCTTTCGATCTTAAACAATTCTTCCTGACTGATGCCCCCTTGAATAAACAGGCTTATGATTTCCTGCCACATTTTGTCAAAATCGTGAAAACCCTCGATGCTGTCTTTATCAAGGCCTTTCATCTTTTCCTGAACCTGACGCACTTCATCGATACAGGTTTTGGTCGCCGTCTGGGCGAATTGTAACTTGGACAATACGATTTCGTGATGCTTTAGGTAGTGCTCCAAAAGAACATTTGTCAGCTTATGAGATTCCGTTTCGTTCGGCCATTCATCCTGAGCGCTGTGATCTTCGAGCGCTGGCGCTTCTTGCGGCTGGGCCGCACTTTCCAGCATTTGCATCTGTAATCCGGACACAAAGTTCAAACGGGATGCCACATCTTCAACGCGATAAGGAGCCTGTATCAATTCAGTAATACCTACTTCACGCGCCTTATCCATCAAATGCATAGCTTGCGGGCCGCAAACGGCGATCACAGCCGCAGCAGGGTTTGGAGAGGCCGCATCCTGACGGATTTTTCTTGTTAAATCGATCCCATCACTGGCCCCGTCGGACAAGGCCGCAATCACAACATCAATGGTTTCTTCTTTGAATTTGCGGAAAGCATCAAAGGATTCATACGCGCTGTGAATATGCTTGTAACCCGAGAGTCTCAAAACACCCTCAAGCATCTTGCGAGAGCTGTCTACGGGGTTTACGAGTAAAATTCTCAGTTCAGGATTTAATGCGGTCATAGTCTCATCAGTTTGTAATTCGTTATTTGTATTATAAAGTGTTGTTTATAAAAAGCAGTTTTATTTCTGACTACCGAATGCCCAGCTTTGCAACTTCTTCAATATCGGTCAGTAAATCAAGTTTCGTGTACGACATTAGATCATAACTTTTGAGAAGTTTACGGACATCCATGATGAACTGTCCGTCATAGCTGTTGCCTGTATAAACGGCTTCGCCATGCCCGATTTGATTAATAAGCACCTCGGCAAGTTCTTGCGGAGTTGAGCCAAACCCAGAGCCGACATTAAAGACTCCGCCCTGTGGGTTGTTAATTATTTTCTCCATATATTCTGCCCAAGCCCAGACGGAGAGAAAGTCACGTTGTGAATCAGGCGCGATATCGAAACTGATGTTTCCCGTGTCTTTTAAGGACGCGATCATTTGTCCGAAAAAACGCGGACGATCGGGTTCATATCCGAAAATATTACCCATACGTAAGATAGTCAGTCTTTTGGAGGGCAAGAGGTCTTGCAGCGCCTGTTCGGTAATCAACTTATTCTGACCGTAAGTATTCGTCGGTTTGGTTTGCGCGTCTTCGACCAGCATTAAATCATCGGGGGCATTGCCGTACACCATACGGGAACTCATCATGATGTAATGCGCCGCGCTGTTCTGGATCAAGCTGGCGACTGCGAAATCAATATCCTTATCCGCTTCATAAGGTTGGTCTGCGAGGTCAGGGTGAAAAGCGCAATTCACGATCACATCCGCAGATTTCAAAGCGTTCGGGCGAGCAAGTGCCTCTTCATGTGTCAAGAATTCCCAGCCGACCGCGGACGGTAGATCCTCAAGATGCGAGGCCAGAAAGCTGTTTTTCCCTATGACGATAATCGACATTTTTTATGCGGCTTTGGGTTGTTGCACTTTGGTTTGCCCTTCATCGGCGTAACGCTCGAAATTCTCGGCATACCAGCGGGCCAACGTACCCAGTTCATCTTTAAGCAGGTGTTCGGGTTTCCAGCCGAGTTTCGAAATCGGGTCCCATGAAATCGCGTAACGGGCATCGTTAAACGGTCTGTCTTCAATATGCGTGATCCAGTCCTCCGGCGTTTTACCGAAAATCTCACAGATCATGTTGGCGACTTCGATGTTTTTATACTCATCGGTTGTGCCGATATTATAAATCTCGCCGATCTCTCCTTTTTGCACGAGCAGATCGAGCGCCTTACATAAATCCTGTGCCGCGAGAAAGTGGCGTTTGTTTTCGCCGCTGCCATGCAGGGTCAGTTTTTGCCCCGTCATCATCAGCATGAGGAATTTGGGCAGAATTTTTTCTGGGAACTGGCGAATACCGAAAATATTGTTCGAGCGCACGGTGATCACCGGCAAGCCGAATGACTGTCGGTACCCGCTGATGATCATGTCGGCGGCGGCTTTGCTGGCAGAATATGGGTTGGTCGGCTTTAACGACGCGCTTTCATCGACGCGGCCCTCGAGAATTTCACCGTATACCTCATCAGTGCTGATATGCAGGATGCGCGGCACCTCGGCTTTGAGCGCGGCTTCCATCAAGGCGTGCGTACCCAGAACATTGGTTTTGGAGAACTCCAGCGAGTTGCCAAAAGAATTATCAACATGGCTTTCCGCCGCCGCGTGGATAAGGATATCCGCGCCGTCGAGCGTCTCCAGACATTTATCAAGATTGCGTACATCATGGACGCAAAGCTTGATCCGCTTGCTTTCGATGTGGTGCAGGATGTTTTGAATATCCGCCGCATAGGTCATTTTATCGAGCACGGTGATCTGCGCATCGGGATACGCGTCGGCGAAGTGATCAACGATGTGCGAGCCGATAAAGCCTGCGCCGCCTGTGATGACTATTTTTTTCATGATGTATCCTTTGCGTTTTTGCGGAAGGTGAAGATGCGATTTCCTACAAAACTCACCACCGCGTAAATTCCTATCGCGAGCACTTGCGCGAATTCATCGGCTATCCCTACGCTCTTTACCAACACAATCAGCCCGACCAGTTGAATCATATAGGCCACGAAAAAAACGACAAGAAATTTAGTCATTTCCGCACGCAGTCTGTCGGGATCGGATTGATCCTTAAACGTGATTTTGCTGTGCAAGCCAAAGCCGAACATCAACCCAAACGCATAGCCCAGCGTATTGGCCACGATGTAATTCACACCGAGAATTTCGGACAGCGTTAAGATGATCGCCAACGCAATGAGCGTATTGATCAAACCGACAGAGAGGAAAACGGCGAATTGACGGATCATGTCTGACCTTTCGTTTTTTTACACAAGGCCACAATGGACAAACCAAACGGCAGAGGCAATGCACGGAGCAAATAACGCTCGCTGGCGAAGATTTTGGTGAGTAATGCGTTCATTGCGGGTGAAGGCAGTGTTACATCGGTTTGCTCCTCCTTACCTGTCAGCTTTTTCAGCAGCCTTACGCTGGCAGCCAGCGGAAACAGCCACGTATTGAAGTAAGAAAGTGATTGCACCTCGTACCCACCCGCTTGCAAAACCTGTTTAAAGCGCGGGGCCGTATAACGGCGTTTATGGTGATTAATCTCGTCATGCTTTGACCATAGCCATTGATAGGCCGGCACACTGAACAGCGCATAGCCGCCACCAGCCGTTACCTCGCAGAGCTTGCTCACCGCGTCTTTATCATCATCAATATGTTCGATCACATCAAAGGCACAGACCAGATCAAACGGGCCATCAAAGGGGCAGTTATCGGGCAGATCACCGCGCTGCACAGGTAGGTTCGAGACATCGGCCGCGTATTTGGCGGCAAATTCATCGGGATCAAAGCCGCTGACCGCGCCGAACTTCCCCAGCATTTCAAGATTAGCGCCGGGGCCGCACCCCGCTTCGAGAATTTTGACATCTTTTGATAGGTTTAGCCTCGTAATGATATCCGCGAATATTCTGCGGCGGGCTTCGTACCACCAATGATCTTTTTGCAGATGCGCAGTGTTGATGTAATGCTCGGCATCCATGACTAGCTGCTTTTAGAGCCGCTATAGACGCGGCGGACAATGTATAACGGACGGCCCTTAACCTGAATATAGGTACGCCCGATATATTCACCAATCAATCCGATACAAATAAGCTGCAGCGCGCTGAAAAACGAAATTATCGTCGCGAGCGAGGCCCAACCAGCCGCCGTATCGCCCATAAAATACGCCACGACAGCGTATAGGCCTAAACATGTTGCCAGTAATGCACCGATCATCGCGAAAGGAATAGCGATGCGCAACGGGCGGATAGAAAAGCTGCTGATTGCATCAAAAGCAAAATGAACCAGCTTCCAGAACGGGTATTTGGTCGTTCCCGCAAAGCGGGCTTTGCGTTCATACGGATAGGATTCTTGGGTGTAGCCGACCCAAGCGATCATACCGCGGATAAAGCGCTGGCGTTCGGGCATATTCATCAGTTCATCCAGCACACGGCGGGAAATCAGACGAAAATCACCGACATTTTCGGGAATATCAACATCCGACATATAAGACAAGGTGCGATAGAACAGCTTGGCCATCAACAGTTTGAACCATGTCTCGCCTTCGCGCTTCACGCGCTCGCCATATACGACATCCACGCCTTCTTTTGCGCGCGCCAACATCGGCGTAAGTAGTTCTGGGGGGTCTTGCAAATCCGCATCCATAATCAGCGTGTAACCGCCTTTTGCATGCGCCAAGCCCGCGGTCAGAGCGAGCTGGTGCCCATGGTTACGGGAAAGGTCGACGATAACGAGGTGCTTGTCCTTTTCAACCAGCGTTTTCATCAATTCGAGAGTTTTATCACTCGACCCGTCATTGACCAGAACGATCTCGTAAGACTTTACACCGCTGTCCTTACAGGCGGCAGTGACGCGGCGGTGAAGCTCTTCAACGCTTTCTTCTTCGTTATAACAGGGAACGACAACCGATAATTCCACCAAAAACCTCCAAAATTGCTTATACTCATGAACGTACTGGTCAGAAGTTTAACAAAAAAATATTCGCCCTCCTATGCTTTAAAGCAATCGAGGAATTTCATATACTTATCAGAAGCTGCACCCTCCCGCGAGATAGAGTTTTAATGAATACACCGCTGAAAATTTTCTACCTATTGGTCGGGCTTGGTCTGGGGGCTTATCTCTCGGTGCTGTCGCAGTTTTATTTTAAAACCGATATCGCGATCTTGACCCATTTTGCCGAGCGCATGCTCAGCGGGGCGGCAATGAGCGACGCATACTACGAGGTTAACCCCCCGATGAGTATGATCATCTATACCCCCGTGGTCTGGATGAAAAACCTGCTGAACCTGCCGATGTATACCGCGCATATTGTGTATGTACAGATATTAATGCTGATCTCATTAGGCATGACATGGGGGCTGTTAAGGCGTTTGCCGTTGCCGGAGATTAAGCAAAAATATTTCATCTTCGGCCTGCTTGTTATTGGGCTGATCATGGTGCCTAATTTCAGCTTCGGGGATCGCGAGCATATCATTATGCTCGGGTTGATACCGTTTGTGCTGGTACAGGCTGCGCTACACCTGCGGGCCGATGTGCCCAAGACGCTCAGTATCCCTGCTCTGATCTTCGGGACGATCGGCGTATTGGTGAAACCGCATTACGGGCTAATCCCCACGGTACTGATGCTATGGAGGTTTTGGTCTCATAAAGATTGTCGTTTTTATAAAGCGCCTGATTTTTGGGCGCTCACGCTCGGCGTGATCACATACGGGGGCATACTCATCACGCTGTTCCCCGATTATCTCAACGTCATCATGCCCGATGTTATTGCGCTATATCTGCCGCATACCAACCCCTATGTCCTGCAGGAGATGTTTGTGTTCGGTTTTGTCACTCTATGCATCGGTGTGACGGCGCTGACCTTTGACATCCATCGCGAGCAGAAGACAATTATTAAATGGCTGATGATGATGACGTTTTTGCTATTCGTGCCGTATCTGGTTCAGGGCAAAGGATTTGATTATCATCGAATACCGTGGATGCTGTCTTTCTCGGCCTTGATCGGCGTGATTGCGTATAGTCTGATCGGTAAACAGGCCAACAATGTCGTAACTTCGATCATTGCCACGGTGCTTGTGATCGGCATACTCTGGGCTTTACGACCATTGCCGTTCGAGCGACCATCACATACACAGTTCAGGTCCTTACCGCTATCGCAATTAATTGAGAAAGAGTGCCCGAAACCCTGCTCTTTTCTACTGCTGAATGACACCAGCGAGCTGATCCATCAGCTGGTGATTTACCATGATGCGACCCATGCATCGCGCTTCACCAGTATGTGGTACATGCTGCCGCTTATCCAGCATGAGAAATCGCTCAGGGAAGGCGAAGACGGCGTATTGCCGGATGAGGAATACAAGGCGCTGAAAGCCAAATACACAGATATGGTTGCACAAGACCTTTTAGACTATCAGCCTGATATAATTATCGAGCTGGAAACTTTACGCGTCGGCGACCCCGAGTTTGATTTCATTGATTTTTACAGAAGCAACCCGCAGTTTGAAGACGCTTTTGCAGCCTATGAACATACCCAGACTTTGCGCTTTAATCCGCTTGTCTACTTTGCGGGGTTAAATACAAAATATAACAGCCGCGATCAGATTGAATTTTCGATTTATAAGAAGCACCAGAATTAAAGCTTTTCCGCAACATAATCGCCAATAGCCAAAGAAGCCGTAACGCCCGGACTTTCGATGCCGTATAAATTCACTAGATTGGGGATACCGTGGATTTCTTCGCCATCAATGATAAAGTCTCCATCAGGCTCATCCGGTCCGACGACCTTAGGTCTGATACCTGAATAGGCGGGCTGCAGCACGCGATTTTTAATCTCCGGCCAATATCTTGCAATTGCCTCGGCGAATTTAGGCGCGCGGGTTTCATCAACAGAGTAAGTGATATCATCATCAGGCTTCAGCCATAGAACATCAGGACCGAAGATACTTTCACCGCCCATATTCATCGTGTAATGCGTGCCCAGCCCCCCTTTTACAGGAACAGGGTATACAAGATGCTGAAACGGCGCTTTACCACTGATGCCAAAGTAATGCCCCTTGGCTAAATACTGCGCGGGAATTGTTCTCTGATCCAAACCTGAAACTTTGTTCGCTATGTTCTGCGCCTCCAGCCCCGCCGCATTAATCAAAGTTCTGACATACACTGTTTCTCCGCCTTCGATATGAACCAAGAACCCTTCTGCCTGTGTTTCGATCTTTTCAATCGGATTATCGCATGCAAGGATGCCACCCGCATCTTCGATATCCGCTATCAGGCTTTCA
Organism: uncultured Micavibrio sp.; assembly: GCA_964351955.1. Taxonomy (GTDB): domain Bacteria; phylum Pseudomonadota; class Alphaproteobacteria; order Micavibrionales; family Micavibrionaceae; genus TMED27. Next base: position 8,576 of record CAYGQG010000060.1, read on the forward strand.
ACAAGGCTATGAACATCAACAATACCCGTTGATGGTGACAATAGAGCGCCATAGCATTCTACATTCGGTTCACGCTCGCGCACTTGTTCTACAGATAATATTTCAATATCCGTTACGCCATTAGCGGCGGCCTTTTTCTGAATTTCATCTAGCTTACCGACTTCATCCTGCTCACACGCGACGATAAGCTTGCCGCAGTTTTTGTATGGTATTGCCTTATCATTGGCGTATTCATACAATTTCTGCTTACCCGCTACGCACATTCGGGCCTTCATCGAGCCTTTCGGATAATAGATACCCGCATGAATAACGCCTGAATTTCTAGCTGTTGTGATGCTACCCGGTAGCTTCTCACGCTCGGCCACGACCACCTGCCGCCCTTTTAAGGCCAAAGCCCTTGCGATCGCAAGACCGACAACCCCGGCACCTATAACCAACACATCTATTTTTTCCATATTCAATACAACCTTGATGGCATTCAGCTTTTTCTTCCGAATTAACCGCCACTATGCACATTCTGTCCCAAAAAAGGTAGTATATGCCGCTTGAAAAAGGCTGAGCGCCCACTTAATGTAGGTACTCGATTACACAGATATAGGAATTCGCACATGAATCTCAAAGACAAAAAGGTGCTGGTTATTGGTGGCGCAGGCTTTATAGGCAGCCACGTAGTAGAAGAGCTACTTAAAACAGACGTAGCCGAAGTCGTTATCTACGATAACTTTGCACGCGGAAAACTGAGCAATATTGAACACATGCTCGAAGACGAGCGTTGCTACATGTATCCGAATGGCGGTGACATCCGCGAGGTCGACATCTTGAACGATGCCGTAAAAGGTGTGGATGCAGTGATCCATCTTGCTGCTATGTGGCTTTTGCATTGCAAAGATTACCCACGCACAGCTTTTGATGTGAACATCCAAGGGACGTTCAATGTTCTGGAAGCCTGCGTTAACAATAACATCGAACGTCTGGTTTATTCTTCATCTGCTTCTGTTTACGGCGATGCCAGTGAAGTCCCGATGACCGAAGAGCACCCATTCAACAACCGTAACTTCTACGGCGCTTCTAAAATATGCGGCGAAAGCATGTGCCGCGCTTTCCATGACCGTTACGGATTAAGCTATGTTGGCCTTCGTTATATGAATGTTTACGGTCCGCATCAGGACCAGACCGCCGCTTATACAGGCGTTATTCCGATCATGCTGAATAAAGTTGAAGCCAACGAAGCGCCGCAGATTAATGGTGACGGTACGCAAGCTTATGACTTCGTGTCGGTCTATGATACCGCGCGTTGCAATGTGTTGGCTCTTCAATCCGAAGCGACAGACGAGTTCTACAATGTTGGTACAGGCGTACAGACAAGCATCAAAGAATTGTGCGATACAATTTTAGAAATGAAAGGCTCCGGTCTGGAGGTTCAGTATAACCCGTATAGCGCAGACGATGCCCGCCGTATGGTACAGAACCGTATTGGCTGCCCAAAGAAAGCTGAAAAAGACCTAGGCTTCGATTACAAAATTTCTTTGCGCGAAGGCCTACAACGCCTTATGGATTGGCGTATTGAAAACGGCGTGGATAGTGGTGCGGAATGCAAGACAAAAAGCGCAGCATAGCAATCTCATTACCTGTTACAGGTGAGGAAGAATGGCAGGCTGCTAAAGATCCGCTAATGAGTGGATGGATCACACAAGGCCCAAAAGTTGCTGAATTCGAAAAGGCCTTTGCTGTTCGTCACAAGGTCGAGCACGCCTTGGCGGTCACATCATGCACGACTGGGCTGCACCTGGCACTCGCCGCACTCGATATTCAAGCCGGTGACGAAGTTATCGTGCCTGCCTTTACATGGGTGGCTACCGCGAATGTCGTTTTGTATTGCGGCGCTACGCCTGTGTTTGTTGATGTTGATCCACGCACTTACAATATCGACATTGATAAAATTGCGGCAAAAATCACCGACAAGACCAAAGCTATCATTATCGTCCACCTGTTTGGCCGTTGTGTGGATATGGATGCGCTTAAAGCCGTTATTCCTGAGCATATCAAAATCGTTGAAGATGCTGCATGTGCATCAGGTGCTGACTGGAAAGGTCAACCCGCAGGCTCTTTGGGCGATGTTGCTGCGTTTTCTTTTCACCCTCGGAAATCCATTACAACCGGTGAAGGTGGCATGGTCACCACGAATAATGATGTGTTAGCAGAGCGTATGAACCAGATGCGCAACCATGGTGCGACTTTATCCGAAGAGCAACGCCATCACGGTCCACAGCCTTACCGCCTACCTGATTTTAACTTGGTCGGCTTTAACTACCGCATGACTGATATACAGGGTGCCGTTGGTGTCGTGCAGTTGAAAAAACTAGATGCTTTTATTGATGAACGCACGCAATGGGCCGCTTATTACAACACGGAACTGGCAGGACTGGACTGGCTGCAACTGCCATCCACGCCGGGCAATTCGCGTCATGGCTGGCAAGCATTTGTTACCCGTGTCGACCCTGATAAAGCGCCGAAATCCCGAAATGAAATCATGGAAATTTTGCAAAACCGAGGGATTGCAACACGCCCCGGCACACATGCCGTTCATATGTTGAATTATTACAAAG
>CAYGQG010000061.1:0-11174 GCA_964351955.1 uncultured Micavibrio sp.
GGACAACCCGCTTGCCGTGTTGGCTTTCTTGTTTGCCCAGCTCGCGAACCTCACGACCGACCACGTTGACCTCAACATCGGCCCGTCCAGCAACACCGCGCATATCCAGATCAAATCGTTTTTCTATGCCCGTCTTGCCGATCTTAAACCCCGGAAGGCTCAGCAACGGGTCTTTGCCCAGCTCGCTCTTATCAACCGCAGCGACATAACCGATTAAATGCGCTGTCGCCTCGCCATACGGATAACTGCGCCGTTCACCAACATCGATATTCAACCCCGGCAAGTCGGGCAGGTTTACCTCAACCTTTGCCACGTCTTCCCATTGCAGGTCATCACGGATTTCAATCGGCACAAAACGAGCACCCTTTTTCGCCTGTTTGAGAACGCGCTGGATATCGTCTTCAGAAATCTCGATGGTTTTCTGCAGTGTTCTCAAAGATTTTTCTATACTCTCCGCTTGCTCGGGAACAATAAGCGCACGGAAATTCTGCGCGTTCACAGCCAGCGGCACACCATATCGATCAACGATCTGCCCGCGTTCAGGGGCAAGCACCTTCAGGTTAATCCTGTTCTTTTCGGAAAGCGTTTTGTAGCGCGTACCTTGCGCCACCTGCAACCACGCCAGCCGACCGCCGAGCACACCGAGAATTGCGCCCTGCAATCCACCGATCACTAACGCGCGGCGTGTGAACACCTTGACCTGATCCTGCTGTCTTTTCATGGTTTAGAGTATAATCAGAGTTTCGGCATTTGCGAAGCTCATCTCGCGTGTAAACCTTCTTTGCTTGAGGGCAACACTTTGTGGGTGATGTGAATCAACATATAGGCGAAAGGAAAGACCACAATTCCAACCATATAGGCGGTTATAAATTCTCTGAACGGTAAAATCTGGGCATGCGCCAGCGAAAACGAAGCCCATTGAGCAAACAGATACATTGCGCTCGCCCCCGTATAGCCCAACCAAATAAGGGTAAAACCCTGCCCCATCAAATATCGGCGTTGATCAACCAGCCCCATGCGCAGAACCAGCAACAAAACGGCGCTTAACCCCGGCAGAGGCAATCCCGCCAACAGGTCAAAAACCAAACCCGCGCAGAACACAAGCAACGGCGGGACTAAAGTAGGTCTGAACACGCTCCAATAAAACAGGATAATGAGCAAAAACGGTGCATCAAACAACAAGGCCAACGGATATGGCACCGCCACCAAGCTCGAGACAAGTAAGAGTCCCATGAAGATATACGGTATGCACAAGCGCACATACAATTCTGCACGGTCAAAAAGGGCCAGTTCTGCCATTGGGAAACTCTTATAGGGGCTCGTTCAAAGCACCTTCATGTAAATTGGGATCTTCGGGTGTATCAATGATACGCACATACATCAGGCGACTGAAATCTGCATTGGGTTTTACCAGCACTTCCTCGCCTTGTGTCTTCACAATACCGACAGGAATACCCGGCGGAAATATACCGCCTACGCCCGACGTTACGACACGGACACCATCATCCACCTTGCTTTCGGGAGGCAGGTGCATAAGCACGCCTTGTCCGGTGTTCTGCCCCGCGAACACGGCATGCTGGCGGCTGTTATCAATAATTACAGGGATGCGGGAGTTGATATCATTCAACAGCAATACGCGAGCCGTTTTCTCTCCGGCCTCGACAACGCGACCAACAAGGCCGTCGCCTGAGATTACGGCCTGTCCTTTGCGCACACCGTCTTGGGACCCAACGGCAACCAACAAGCTCTTGGCAAAGTTACTCTGACCATCGGTCATGATGCGAGCAGATATATAGGTGTGTCGCGCTTCGACTTGTACATTCATCAATTCGCGTAAAGATTGGTTTTCAGCCTCTAGCGTCAAAGCAGTGTGATACCAGGAGCGAAGCTTCTCATTCTCCTCAACCAGACGGGCGTTCTCAGCCTGAATCGCGGCAAGGCCCGATACATCACGAACAAATACAGCCGCGTTTTGCACAGGAACGGCGACCATGTTCACAACAGGTGCGGAAGCATCGGCAAGGCCTACACGAAGATTACTGAAAGTCTGAGGTTGAAGGCTGGACCAGAAGATAAACACGCCAGCCATAAAAATAAGAAAGCCGGACGCACCGACCATACCAAAAGCCGGAAACGATAAAACAGCGGATAAAGCTCCGCCCGAGCGTCTACCTCTGATTTTTGTACTACGGCGTTTCAATCACGCCTCTTTCTCTTATGATCGTTAACGTTCATGCGTTCAATCGGAGGACACTTGAAACAAAGCATCACGCATCCTTAGATTCTACGCAAAAAACCGTTTAAAAACAAATAAGATAGGCAAAAATGCTCACAGGAAGATTAATACGAGCCAATCAACACGTTTCTTAGCACTTTTGGCTCTTCCAGAGCGTGCCCTGTACCTAATGCCACGCATGTAAGCGGGTCATCAGCAAGCGTTACAGCCAAGCCAGTCGCATGACGCAGGACAAAGTCCAGATTGGTGAGTAATGAGCCTCCACCAGTCATCACAATCCCTTTATCCACAATATCAGCCGCTAGCTCAGGCGCAGTATGCTCCAAAGCGACCTTTACCCCTTCGATAATCTGCCCGACAGGCTCGGCAAGGGCTTCGGAAACCTGACGTTCGGTCACTATAATTTCCTTCGGCACACCGTTCATCAAGTCGCGACCACGGATTTCCATCTTGCGACCATCACCATCGGCGGGTGGGCAAGCGGATCCGATCTCTTTTTTGATACGTTCAGAGGTACTTTCACCGATCAACAAGTTATGAACACGGCGAATATAGGCGATAATCGCCTCATCCATCTTGTCACCGCCGACACGCACAGAACGGGCATAAACAATGCCGCCCAGCGAGATCACGGCGACCTCTGTTGTACCGCCGCCAATATCAACAACCATAGAGCCTGACGGCTCTGTTACGGGCAAGCCAGCACCGATAGCGGCAGCCATAGGCTCTTCAATCAATTCGACGCGTCGTGCGCCCGCGCTTTCAGCGGATTCAATAATCGCGCGTTGCTCCACAGCGGTTGAGCCGGAAGGCACACAAATCACCATTTTAGGGGATACGAAGGAACGGCGGTTATGTACTTTACGGATAAAGTACTTAATCATGGCCTCGGTCACTTCAAAATCAGCGATCACACCATCACGCAGAGGGCGCGTGGCGGAAATACTTCCCGGCGTACGACCCAGCATTTGCTTGGCCTCGTTACCAACAGCGAGTACGTTTTTCTTACCGTAATGCATTTCGATCGCGACAACGGATGGTTCATTCAGCACAATGCCCTGATCCTTGACATAGACGAGTGTATTCGCCGTGCCCAGATCAATCGCCATATCGGCGGACATGAAACCAAAAAGACCAGAAAACATTATATTTACGCCTTATAACGCGAGAGAATTTGTTCGAACCTTGTTTATAGTAGGAAAAACGCAAAAAAGACATCAAATCTTTTGCGTTTTTAAAGCACTATCAACAATTGATATAAGATATTGGGACAATTATGAAATACGTCCCAAGAACGCCCCTAACGCCTAACCCTGACGGGCCTTCATGCGAGGGTTTTTCTTATTGATCACGTATGTGCGACCACGACGACGGATGACACGATTGTTTCTGTCGCGTGTTTTTAATGTTTTGAGTGAGTTAGAAACCTTCATCTCGCTATCCTTGCTTAAAATCTGGTCGGACATTAGGGAATTCCCTAGTCTCTTGTCAAGAACTCTTTTTGACCGTCTTTAATAAGGATAAGGCCACATTGAGATTGATTTTCACCCAGAACCACCCCAAACTATAGCCTCGTTAACCTTATTATGGGCACACAGATGTCACAGAACGACCATAAAAAGACATACAAAGCCGGCGAAGTCATTATAAAACAAGGTGAATTGGGCGAGAGCGCCTATATCATCGAAAGCGGTCGTGTCGAAATTCTGGCCGAGAGCAAAGACGGGCAAGCCCACCGCCTTGGCAGTCGCGGTGCAGGCACCATGATCGGCGAAATGGCTTTGATTGACGATGCCCCCCGCACAGCGACCGTAAAAGCGCTGGAGGACTGTGAGCTTCTTGAGATTACAAAGAAGGATTTGAGCTCAAGGCTCAGCAACCTTGATCCTATTCTGCACATGACGATGCAGGTGATTTTGACCCGCTACCGCGACATGTTGGAGCGATCAAAGATTATCGGCGACCCTCCGGGCGCGAATATGGCCGAAACACTCGAAGTTGCCTATGCCGAAGATTCAGGCGCGATGGAGGCTATTAAAATCTCCAACGAGTTTGAGAAGTCTCTCGGAGGACCGGAAGTATCTCTACATTACCAACCGATGATCGAACTATCGACCGGTAAGGTTAAAGGTTTCGAAGCCTTGATGCGTTGGATCCACGGTGAGAAGGGTTTTATCTCGCCCGATGTGTTTATTCCGATTATCGAGGATAACGGCTTAATCGTAAAAGCATCATCATGGGCATTGGAAGAAGCCCTGATGGCGCTTAAAAGAATCGAGAATAGAGGCGCTTATAACAAAGAGCTGTTTATGAGCGTGAACTTCTCCAGTCGTGATTTTGCCGCCGATGGGTTTGTAGAAAGTGTTTACAATACAATCAGCAAAAGCGATGTCGATGCGGAACAATTGCATCTGGAAATTACGGAACGCCTTTTAATGGGTCAGCCGGAAAATGCCAAAGATACTCTCAACGAATGTGAAAAGGCTGGCATCGGTATTTCAATTGATGATTTCGGTACAGGATATTCATCATTGAGTTATCTGCATTATTTCCCGATCAACATCCTGAAAATCGATCGTAGCTTTGTCATGAAGATGCTGACTGATGAGAGCTCATATCAATTGGTCAAGTCAATGATCAGCCTTGGCAAAAACTTGAAAATGAAAATCATCGCCGAAGGTGTTGAAACCGTTGAAGAAGCCAATAAGCTGCGCGAGCTTGGATGCGACATGGCGCAAGGGTATTTCTTTGCCAGACCCATGCCGGAAAAAGATGTCACCGAATTCATCATCGAAAACCGTAAAATAGATTTCTAATCCTATTTCGTGAGTGCGTCGAAAACGCCATCCCAGTCACCCTCGGGCGGATAGGCGATTAATGCTTTAATACGCTGAAAATACATCTCGCAAACATCTTTCACCCTGTCGTCGTTCATCTTATTACACGCCATTAAAGCGTCCCGTGCCGTTTCAAAATCCCCGCTTTGGTACGCCGCAATCATCGCATCATACTGCTCTTTCAAACTCTTGAACGCGATATCCTGAGCAACCTCTTCATCGCCGAGCAACGCATATATATGTACGGGTTCGGTTTTTCCCTTCACACGGATCAGGTCCATTTCCAACACAGCCAAATCCTGAACCGCCTTGTAGGTTTCCTCACCGATCAAAATTTCGACACCGTAATTCTTGGTTTGCCCCTCAAGCCGTGAGGCCAAATTCACCGAATCCCCCAGGGCAGAATAGGCAAAACGTTGGTGAGAGCCCATATTACCGACCGCGCACATGCCCGTGTTCAGCCCTATACCGGCGTGCAGCATCACGGGTTCAACACCCTGCTCCTCTGCCTTTTCTTTTATTTTTTCGTTCAGCGGGTCGAGCGCGGATTGCATTTTTAGCGCTGTTAAACATGCCTGACGCTGGTGTTCCTCTACATTCTCGGGCGCATTCCAGAACGCCATCATCGCATCCCCCATATACTTATCGATCGTTCCCTTATGCTCCAGTACGATATCCGACATCGCGGTCAGGAAATTGTTCATCAGGATAATCAATTCTTCGGGCGTTAAGCTTTCGGAAATGGTGGTGAATTTACGAATGTCGGTGAACATCACGGTCAGCTCTTTGTTCTCCCCACCGAGCTTGAGCTTTGACGGGTCTTTTTCCAGCTCCCGCATCACATCGGGGGAAACATACATCCCGAATGCCCCACGTACCTGACGACGTTCATATTCGGTTTTTAAGTAGCTCAGCACCGATGCGGCGACAAAGATGAGCGCAACCATGAAGGTCGGCGTAACGGGGTCAAACAGCCCGCCGTAATCTTTAAACAAATGCCATGAAGCCCAGAACGCGGTGCTTGAAACGCCTACCGTGATCAACAACAACCAAACAGGGTTCACAAAAAATGATAGCGCGATAATAACCAACGCAATACCCGCCGCCGTACCGACCTCCAGCAAATTTGCCGTATATGGGCGGATCAAATATTTGCCCTGTAATATTTGTTCTGTTGCATTCATGTGCACGCGCACGCCGGGCTTGTTCCCCAGCGGGGTTGCCCGCAAATCCATCAGCCCTTCGGCGCTGGATGCGATAAAGATGATCTTGCCACTTAAATCGGCAACGTTTTCATCGTAATACTCATCAAGAAATTTATAGGCAGAAACATTTTCGGTATCGCGGTCGAAATCACGAAAATACACCCACATTTTCCCTTCAGCATCGACAGGGATATTATACTGACCAATCGAGACTTCGAATGGTTCACTGATTTGGAAGTTGTTGTAATCGCGGTTTCTCTTAATGGTGACGATCGCGCCTTTGTCATTCTCGTAAAGCCTTACCCCCTCAAGCATCAAAGACGGATACAGGCTTTTTCCATCATGGAAAATCACGCCTGTACGGCGGATCACCGCATCCTTTTCAGGCGAGGCCATAAAGCTTCCGTTCCCTGCTGCGGCTTGCTGTAATTCAGGCAGGAACTGCGCCGTTGTCTGGAAATAGATACCGTCATAATTGATTTGATCGAGGAAGTATTTGCGAATATCGCGTTTTACTTTGATGTTCTGCTTCGCGAGGGGCGGTTTCTCGTTCGATCCGTAAGAAAAACCAGCGACAAAATTTCCTGCGTTCTTAATAGCCTCGGCGAGGATATGGTCATTGCCCTCGGCCAGTTCCAGAGTGTGCTTGGCCGGATGATCATCATCGAGCAGCTTGGCAATATTGTCCGGCGATGTTCTGTCCGGTTCGGCGAGCACTCCATCGAAAACAATTACCGATGCACCACTTTTGTTGATGTTTGTAATAACTTCGGCAAGTTTGGTTCGCGGCCACGGCCATTGCCCGACTTTACTTAAAGATACGTCATCAATATCGACAAAGATGAGTTTTTCAGCCGACGGTCGCGGCTCAACCTTCATATATGTTTCGAAAACGACATTACTGATGCGGTCTTTGATACCTGTCGTACCCAGTACAGCTAGCATAACCAACCCAAGGATAAAGACCAGAGTGAAGAGGCGCGTGAAAGGATGAACCAGAAAGCGCAACATGGTTACTGCTCCGTAAAGGCGCGATCACGGGCCCGAAGCACGGGTTTGAGCAAATACTCAAGGATTGTGCGTTTACCTGTAATGACCTCAATATCGGCAACCATACCCGGCGTAATCGGCAGCGGCTTGTCAGGCGAGCCCATGAAGTTTTTGTCGGTATGTATTTCAATTTCAAAGAAGGCATTGCCTTCCCCATCGCGTCCGCTATTCGCGGCAAGACGAACAAGCTTGCCATCCAGCGCGCCGTATTTTTGGGAATCGTAGGCGGTGATTTTGACCTTTGCTGGTTGCCCCGGGCGAATAAACGCAATGTCGTTGGGTTGTATTTTGGCGAGAATTTTCAGCTCTTCATCCAGCGGAACAATCTCGACCAGTTGCATAGCGGGTTCGACCACGCCGCCCAGCGTTTTCACCGCGATATTATTGACGATGCCGTCGACAGGTGCGCGCACATCGCGGCGCTCCACCCGATCAGTCATAGAAACCAAGCTTTCGCGCAAGGATGATATTTCAGTTTCAACTTCATTCAACTCACCAAGCGCCTGTGAACGGAAGCGATCAAGTTGACTGGCACGTTCTTTTTCCGCGACCTGCAATTCTGCCTGCAAGCCCTTTTGACGTTGGGATTGCGAATTAATCTGGCTGCTTATATCCGAAATCTGACGGTTCAGGCGTATTTCTTCCAGCTTCGGTACGGCGCGCTTTGCGACCAGCTCTTTGGTAATTTTCAATTCCTGATTCAGTAATTTGCGGCTGGAATAATAGCCGTTGATTGTTGCGCGCACCTCAGCCAATTCAGCTTGCGCCCGTGCGGTGCGGTCATCGAGAATGGCGTAGGCATTTTGTAATTCCTTTTGACGGGAATCATATAATGCGCGTTCGTTCTCGGCTACCTGCGGTGCTTTTTCCTTCACAGCCGGCGGTACAATAAAGTCTTCGCCATCCGCTTCGGCGGTGAGACGCGCTTTCTTTGCCTCAAGCCCCAAGAACCGTGCCTCTGTACCACGCTCTTCCGACGAGAATGCCACATCGCTAAGGCGCATCAACACTTGCCCCTTTTCAACCGCATCACCGGGGGAGACCAGAAGCTCTTCGACGATACCGCCTTCAAGGCTTTGAACAATTTGTACATCTTGCGACGGGACGACCTGCCCCTGTCCGCGTGTAATAACCTCAACCCGTGCGATACTGGCCCAGACAATACCGAACAACACCAACGCCATGATGGAAAACAGCATCAATACAGCAGAGGTTGCGGGGCGCATTTTAGTTGCTGCGTCCAGTTCGGACATAAAATCTGTGTCTTTGGTTTTCGGATTAAACAAACTCATGTCGCACGCACCTTCAGCTCACCTGAATTGAGCGCCGCGATAACTTTATCGCGTGGCCCATCCATAAGAAGCTGCCCCTGATCCAACAAAATCAAACGATCAACCATATCCAGCATCGGGAATTTATGCGTAATCAGGATCAAGGTCTTATCCTTGGTATGCTCTTTCATATACGTCTTGAATGCTTCTTCGGCTTGCATATCCATTGCGTTTGTCGGCTCGTCACAGATCAGAACTTTCGGATCAATCAACATCGCACGCGCCAATGCAATTGCCTGACGCTGACCGCCGGAAAGACCTTCGCCGTGTTCGCCGACAGGTGCGTCATACCCCATCGGATGCTGGGAGATGAAATCATGCACGCCCGCAGATTTGGACGCTTGCAGAATTTGCTCTTCACTCGCGTTCGGCATACTGGCGCAGATATTGTCGCGCACACTGCCGTTAAACAGGACAACGTCCTGCGAGATATAGGCGAAGTGCCTGCGTAATTCAGCGGGGTCAATCTGGCGGTAATCCGTATCATCGGCGAGTAACGTTCCTTCGGTCGGCTCGTACAGCCCCATCATCAAACGTGCAGCGGTACTTTTTCCCGAACCGATACGCCCGATCAGGCCAACCTTTTCACCCGGATTAATTGTGAAGCTGATGTTATCCAGCACTTTGCGATTCACATTCGGGTATTCAAACGCGATTTTCTTGAATGCGATTTTACCTTCGATGTCGGGACGATGAAGGAAATTACGCTCGGTCGGACGCTCGACCGGTTTGCTCATAATCTCGTCCAGAGTTTTGAGCGCGCCCGTTGCCTGATGATAACGGGTAAGCAGGTTCGCAACTTGCCCTATCGGTGCGAGCGCACGACCACTCAAAATTACACAGGCGATCAAACCACCAACGGATAATGTTCCATCCGCGACCAGATACATCCCCAGCAAAACAACCAGTACAGAGGCGACTTGTTGCACGAATGTAGCGGAGTTTATACCCAAGCCCGAAATCATGCGGGAGGATTGACCGTAAGCCGCATTCTCCCCGACCAGCGCACCGTAACGGGCGCGAAAAGCACCATCAGCACCGACAGCCTTGATCGTTTCCAAACCGTGAATCGTCTCGACCAGCATGCCGTGCTTCGCTTCGGAAGTACGTGTCGACTTACGCACCACCGATTTAAGCGGGAACTGAATGAGCAGACCAACGAAGAACACAACCGCGAACAGCCCGAGCAGAAGAAAAGCCACGGAGCCGCCGAGTTTATAAATGATAAATAAGAAAAACAGAGAGAACGGTAAATCCACTAATGCGGTGATGGTTGCGGAGGTAAAGAAGTCACGCACAGAATCAAAATCACGTAGCATGTTAGCGAACGCACCGCTGGATCGCGGACGATGCGCAAGGCGCATATTTAGCACCTGATCATAAATACGGCGCGTAGCGATAACATCGATGCGCCGTCCGGCAAGATCGAGGAGATACGCCCGCAATGAACGCATAATAAAGTCGAACACAAACACAACCAGCGCGCCGATACCCAGCGCCCACCCCGTTTCAATGGCGCTGTTCGGAATAACCCGATCATACACGTTCATAATAAAAAGCGGGCTGGCTAAGCCGAACAAGTTGATAAACACCGCACCGAGCAGCACCATACCGAAGATGCCGCTATTCTGGTTCACCAGCGACCAGAACCAATGTCCGCTGTGATCATCAGGATCGGCGGCCTCGGGGTTGGTGAATTCAGGTTTGGCTTGCGTCAAAATCACATAGCCCGCGTATTCTTTTTGTAACGCTTTAAGATCAGCAGGTTTTTTGGATTGTGTGACAGGGTCAAAAATCTCGGTCTTTGAAACCAGAACACATGCATTTTCATTTTCGAGAACGATCACGGCAGGAAGCACCGCTTCGGGGATGTCGCTGATCTTCGATTTCTTTACGGTTTTGGTTCGAATACCCAGCCTCTCTGCCGCTTCAGCAAAGAGCTGCGGGCGCATTCTGTGTCCGTCATAAGCCAGACCGGAAACCAACGCCTGCGCCGATTTTGCCCGCCCGTAATGCGCAGTCAAAAACACCAAGCACTCTAACAATGTATCTGTCGATGCAGTCTTGCTGTCTTTATTTTTGGCGGTTTTGCTCATGGTTTGCACGCCCTTTTCCGGCACAGCTTCTCAGCGTTAAGGCACGTGTCTGGGATAAGACTGCGCTTGCGCTACTTCTTCGATATTCAGCGTTTGTTGCAAATGCCCCATAGAGGCTAAAATGCTGTATTGCGCCAGTTTCACGCGGCTTTGTGCATTCAGGGTTTCAAGTTTTGTCAGCAGCAGTTGATTATCGGACTGCATAAGTTGCAACAGCGATATACGCGCGCCTTCAAACTGAATTTTGTAGGTATCGAACAATTTTTTGTTTAGATCCTGACGTTTTTTCTGGTTGCCCAATTGACGCTTTGCCGTTTCCAACTCGGCATATGCCTGACGAATATCTCGTTCAATCTGTCTTTCGGTTTCGGCGACTTTAGCCAGCGCTTGCTTATGCTCAAACAGGCGCTGTTTGATAC
>CAYGQG010000062.1:0-11128 GCA_964351955.1 uncultured Micavibrio sp.
TCCCAAAACAGCCCATTTCTCACCCATTTTCTCCAATGGTCATTTTGCTGCGTGTCGATGACAAGAATTCCCTGTTTAACAGGGAATTATCAGGGAATTTTTTGATTTTTGAATGAAAGAAAACCAGCAAACACCAGAGAATCTCTTGCGTTGCCTAATATTCTTCTGAAATTAACAGGGGAACTTGAATAAGAAACAGAGATCAAACAGCGTTTCAGGTATATAATGAACGTTTCGAGGATGAACGTGCAGAACAAATAATAGAGCTCTTCCGCTATGGAACAAATAATTCAAAGCATATTTTGCTTATGAGGTATGGATTTCCACCGGAGATGGTGAGCGAAATATCGGATCACATAGAAAGAATTGATGAAACACAAATTATTTTCAGGAGATCTATTCATTCCGCACCCAGTATAATGCGAGATATAGCTGAATGGTATTTGCCTCAACGTATTGAAGAGTGATCATATGAGGTAATTATCCATAAAATTGTGTGATAACCTCTAGCATGACAAGTGATAATATACGGTATGAAAAGCCTTAGAGTGATAACCTCTAGTACGGAAACGAGCTAGAGTAATAATCTGCAGTAATAAAATTTATCAAAAGACTTCCTTAAAAAGTTAAAACTACGTTATTTCCAGCTTCCGTGCTATAAAGATAAGCTCTCAGTAAATCAAACTTTTACACGCGCCTCAGGTTGAGCAGGCGCGGTTTTGGCGTCTCATGAACAAAAAGAAAAACACCATCCTTGTCGTGGACTCAGATACGCAAACTCAGAAAATGCTTAGCATTGTTCTGGATGAGGCGGATTTTAAACTGGTGGATTGCCTGACGGGCAAACAGGCCATGCGCCTTGCCGTTTCGACAAAGCCTGACTTGGTGCTGTTAGACCTCAATCTTCCAGACATGGAAGGTGGTGATGTGATTACGGCGCTGCGGGAATGGTCGGAAGTGCCGATTATTATTCTCTCCGCCCGCGCTCATGATGATGATGTGATTAAAGCCCTGAATATGGGTGCAGATGATTACGTGATTAAGCCTTTTAGCGCGGATGTTTTGTTGGCCCGCGTCAATGCCTCCTTACGCTCGTCAGCGATCAAGGAAACGGGCGAACCGGAACTAATCAATGGCCCCTTACGTATTGATCTGGTGCGTCATGAAGTTTTTCTGGATGATGAACTCGTGACCTTCACCCCGAAAGAATACAATCTGCTGCGCTATTTCATTATTCATCGTGGCAAAATGCTCCCCCACCGGGAAATCCTCAAAGCGGTCTGGGGCGATGCGCATGCCGATGACACGCAATATCTGCGCGTGTTCGTTGGTCAGATACGCGAAAAGATTGATCAAAAATCTCCCGTTCCTTCGCTCATAGTCACGGAAGCAGGCATAGGCTACCGCATGGAAAACGCCGACATTGCGCCCCTACATGAGCAAGGCGAGATTAAAGTTCTGGCCTCCTGATCGCTAGCTTCAACCTTACACAATCCTTATATATTTGAAGTTATTACCCATCGTTTCCTAATGCGTTCCCTGTCATGCTTGGTTTATGAGACAAGCACTAGAAAGAAGAATGCCATGACTGTTACTGAGCAAAATTCTGATGAAATGAAAAACCTATTGAGAAATATTGCTGACTGGACACTCGTTATGACGGCCTTTGGCCTGGTGTTTGCCTCTCTTTATCACATGGGCGTTTTTGACTGGTTGAATGCCTAAAAACGAAGGAAAACACCATGCATATTAAAGACATTATGAGTAGAAAAGTTGAGGTTCTAACCCCCGATACACACCTCAATGAAGTGGCCCGCAGGATGCACCAGCGCGATTGCGGCTGTATTTTAATTGCTGAAAAGGACAAACTTGTTGGCGTGATTACGGATCGTGATTTGGTTTTGCGCTGCGTGGCCGAAAACCACAGCCCGGACAAAGTAAAAGCAAAAGATGTGATGACACAAAAAATCCTGTATTGCCGCGCCAATGATGAAATTTTGGAAACATCTTTAAACATGACCAGAAACAAGGTACGGCGTTTGCCCGTTCTGGATGAAAATAAACGCCTCGTCGGCATCGTCTCACTCGGCGATCTCGCAGCCAATTCTGATGATTACAATATATGCGGCAAGGCTTTGGGTCATATCTGCGCTGTTGTCAAAGAAGCATAACTTCATCCTTACGCAAATATTATACGCTAGCCTATTTACCGCATCGTTTCCTAATACGCGAAGCCATAAGCTCCAACCATGCAAAACAACTAAACAACTAAACAAAGGAAAAAATCATGTTTAATAAAGACAAAGATAAAAAATCCGGTCAAGCCAACCAGTCTAAAGACAATAAGCAAGGTCCGAATGAAAAAAAGGATGCTAACCCATCCGCGAATAAAGACCAAAAACAGGAAAAAGCCGCGGGCGGCAAAAACTAGCCACAAACCCAAAACTTTAAAAGATCGCCCGGCTCCCCCACATTGCCGGGCGATTCTTTTGTGGATTTTAAAAATTAAACCGCCAGCCTTATACAAATATTATATGCCTGCACCTTTCCCGCATCGCTTCCTGATACCCAAACCCATAAGCTTAAATCATACCAAATGAACTTAACCCTAAACGAAGGAAATTATTATGTCTGAACCAAGCAAACTCTCAAACCTGAGTGACGCCGAAAAATCCATCAAGGACAAGCAAGGCTCCAATGAAAAGGACTCTGCGAATACCCCTGAGGACAAGGACAACAAAGGAGAAAAATCCGATATGCAGTCCGAAGGCGGAAGTAAATAGGCACCAACAAAGAGAGGCCGGGCAGGTGTTCGGCTTCCTTGAAGTGCCGCCAAAACAAGGAGGCAAAATGAATTTCTTAAAAGGCTTTCGCGCCTTCCTGAAATGGTTCATCGATCTTCCTCCAGCGCGTGAAACTCAAGAAAAACAGCCTGAGGATGAATCATGAAATTCATTAAAAATTTCCTGCTTTTTCTAAGATGGTGCTTCCTCAATCACCCGGACGATAAAGACAAGAAATGATGAAAGTCTGACAAATGCTCTCCAATTGAGAATAGAGCTTACGAGAAAAGTTAGCGACAGACTGCAAGCACTGCCATTTCTTAAATCACGACAATCACGACACGATTTATATCTTATTGTAGTATCTTTATTTATGTAATAAATTCATATAAATAATGGATCTAGGGGATATAAATCGTCATGGTAAAGCAATCACATATAAGAAACATTCTTCTATCGGGTTCATGCCTTTTGGCGGTGGGGCTGTTCATCGCGCCGCCTGCGCAGGCGGCAGATTTTACGATTGTGGACGGTCAAACCGTTACCACCAATCAAGCTTTGAACGGTGCAGGACAGACCGGCCTCATCGAACATCAGGCCGGTCAGTAAGTTTCTAGCGTCTGTCATTGCTTTCTTTTCATCAATCGGGAGAACGGGAAGTATAGCCAGCGGGGTAGCACATTGATGATTTTCATGATGTATGTGAATTTTTTTGGGAAGTGAATTTCGAAGGCACGAGAAAGCAGGCCGCTGGCAAGGGCTTTTGCGGCGGCCTCGGCCTCGATCATCATGGGCATCGGGAAATCATTTTTATCCGTTAGGGGGGTGCGAACGAAGCCAGGACTGATGAGCTTTACATCAATGTTTTTATCTTCGAGCTCGATTTTCAGGCTTTCTGCGTAATTAATAATGGCGGCTTTGGTTGCGCAATAAGGCTGGCCGTAAGGAAGGCCTCTGTACCCTGCGACACTGCCGCATAATGCGATTTGCCCGTGGCCTTGTTTTTCAAAAAACGGAAGGACGGCATTGACGGTGTTGTATGCGCCTCCGATATTGACGGTGAGCATGTCGTGAATGAAGTTAATGTCTTTTGTTTTTTGTGAGTGCGGGACGTAGAGCGCGGCCATGAAGATTACGCTGTCGATTTTTTTGAGCGTTTGTGCGGCGCTGCTGACGCTTTTTGCATTGCCCGCATCTAAAGGCTGGACGGTATGCATTCCGCCAAGACTTTCATTGATCGCATTTAGTTTATCTTCGCTGCGGGCGGAGAGAATTAGATGTACACCTTGCTTTGCCAGCTCACGCGCTAGTGCCTCACCGATCCCGCTGCTGGCTCCGATAATCCAGATCGTTTTGCCTTTATGTGTTGTCATGGCTGTATCTCCTGCCCGTCCCATGCAAATATCTTCCCTGTATCTTCGGCCTTTACTTGATTAATAATATCAAGGAGATAGCCAGCAGATTGTTTAGGCGTGAAAAGCTTACCTTCTTTTACATTGCTTTGAAACGGTGAGGAGAGGTTTGTATCGACAGTTCCGGGGTGTAGACCAATAATGGCGGCTTTCTTATATTTACGAGCTGTTTCTATTGCGATGTTTTTGATCATCATATTGAGTGCCGCTTTGGATGCGCGGTAGCTGTGCCAACCGCCTGAGCGGTTGTCGGATATACTGCCGACGCGAGCAGAGAGTACAGCGAAGACGCTTTTATCTGCCCGTGGTAATAGCGGTATAAAATGTTTGGCGATAAGAGCGGGACCAATTGTATTGACCAGAAAAAGACGCTCCATCATTTCTTGATCGAGGGTGTTTATACTCTTTTCAGGCAACAGGTCTTTATCATGTAAAAGACCTGTCGATACGATAACCAAGTGAATTGGCTTGTGAATACTATCAGCAGCTTCTTTTATTTGCTCCTCATCACATATATCGAGGGGAAAGCAGCCGTCTTGTGGCTGTCTGGAGAATTTAAAGACATGCGAAGTGTGATCATGGCTTTCCAGCGCTTGTCCGAAGGCTTTTCCGATCCCGCCGGATGCTCCTATGACAACTGCGTTAAAAGGCTCAGGGAATGCCGACAGGTTTATCATTATTGGTTCTGTTTCTGCATGAACAGGGTCAGCTCCGCGACTGTAATTCCAAATTTCTTGAGATAGGAGCGGTTAATCAATATGCCGTCATTCATCAAAAACATCCAATCATCGAAAGTAATCCGGTAAGTATTATCACCAACATCCAGGTCCATTTGGTAAGCCCAGCGCATGGCATTGCCTTCAACGTTACCTTCGGCCTTGCCGATAATATCGCCCGCTGTACCTTCATATTGGTTTTGAGCAATACGTTTAATCGTCCAAATGCGCTCCTGGGTTTCACCATCATAATATTTGAAATGCTCAACCAACGTACCTGTATCACCTTCCCATGTACCATTCATCGTCACATCAAAGCGTCGTGTGACGTGACCTTTACGGTCTTGCACAAGACCCCAGGCCTTAATTGGTCCAGTGAAATATTCCTGTAAATCCAAAGGCGGCTCGCTGCCCTTGTAGTGATCTAGCGTTGGCCCGCCTGAGCACGCACTAAGAAATGCCATTAGTCCCATAAGAACCACTCCTTTCAATGTTTTCATGAATGTCTCCTTCATGTTTGTAGAGGCGCCATAGGTAAAAAGCGGCGCATAGTTTAATCAGGCACGGGATAAGCGCATAAAGCGTGATCACCCCTTGCATAACTTCAGGTGAGTTTTGTGTTCCGGCAATAAAGCCGAGATTATCAAGAATGAGAAATGAGACACCGCTGGCAATGGCAATAGCAGTCTTGGGGATGAATGCAATAAGCGCATAGTATTGCGTGGCTTCAGCTTCGGTTTTCTGCCGCGTCACGCGATCAGCCAGAATAGAAGGCGGCAATGCCAAGTCAGCCCCCAGCGCCATGCCGGACAGCACGCAGATAATACCATAAGCCACCACATCGCCGGGCTGCAAGAAATAAGCCCAAACGAATGTGACCACAGCCAAGAGCATAGAAACCAGCCAAGCTTGTTCTTTACCGATGCGATCAGCAAGCTTGATCCAGACAGCGACAAGCGCCGCACCGGCTATAAAATAGAGAAACAAGAACAGACCTGCTAAGCTGTCGGCACCCAGATAATCGCGTATGAAAAATAACACCATGACACCCGGCATAGCAGCCGCGAGATGTGTGAGAAAACAAACGCCAAAGAAATGACGGTCAGGCCCCGTAAGTATAGGTAAAAAAGACAGCCCCTTTTTGGTGTCGGCCTTCGTTATCTTATGTCCCGTTGAAATGCGGCTCATAAAGCGGGTGAACACGATAAAGCCAGCCACCATGACCACACCAAAGACCATGAATAGAATTCGAAAGGCTTCTTCGGCTGGTTTAAAGCTTTGGAGCGCTGCTGGAAGAACCGATGCGATCAGCAAGCCCACAAGCGCGAAAGCCTCACGCCAAGCTGATATACGCGTGCGCTGCCCCGGTTCATCATGCCAGAAACCGCCGATCATATTCAGGTTGATAGTAACAATGCTAAAACCTGTTGTTGCCAAGATCATGGATAATGCAAACCATGGCGCTGCGGGGATACCGAATTGTGGCCCGTAAAAGACGGCAGCCATGCCCATGGTGAGCATGGCCACACCGCTTGCGATGATACTAAAACGCTGCCCGGCATGCTTGTCCGAGATATAGCCAATGACGGGGTCTTGAAAAGCGTCGAATAGCCTGATCACGAGTAATATCACACCAATCAGACCAATGCTCATACCCAAATCGCGTGTATAAAAATCCGGTGCATGTACATAAAGCGGAAGCCCTGCAAACGCAAGTGGCAGGGCTAAGACGCTATATTGCAGTAATGAAATCTTTGAAGGCGCTTCACTCATATAGCACCTAAGAGCTTGCGGCGTAGATCGGGCGCACTGGTTTTTTCATTGAGCCATATGCCAAAGAAGGCCTTACTGAATTCTGCATCCTGAATACGCCCAATTTCAGTGCTATCTTTATAGAAAACTGTTTCACCCTTTTGGGTATATACGCCCGTTAAAGTGATGCCTTCATCAACATTCGGGAATATTTTGCGCATCTGGGTATGCCATGTGGCAAGTTTAACCTCATCTGCTATGCCCTGACCACGCATTTCTTCTACGGATCGGTCAGCAATTTTTTTACCTTCAATTTTCCGCAGATATGAAAGCTGGAGCGCAAAAGGCTGGTCTTTTTTCCATGTTCCTTGAGGGGCAAAGAGCGCTGCATCGTATACGTCCCACATTAGATATGTAAGGCGTCCTTGCCCGACTTTTTGTGCGCTTGGGATGTGGGTACGTATCTGTTGTGTGGCGTAGGCAGGGGTTATTCCTAAAACAGCCAAGGCGCATACGGTTCGAACCGTGTTCTTCAAAATTTGTTTAGGCATGAGACAGCTCCATTTGCATGACGTCTGTGCGGCCTGTTCTGAAGCCTGCTATGCAGGCAGCAAGGTAGAAGCGCCAAAGGCGGATAAAGCCTTCATCGAAGCCCAGAGCTTTAACCTCATCGTATTTTGCATCAAAGTCTTGTAGCCAAATTTCAAGCGTTTTGCCGTAGTCCTGACCGAATGCAAATTCATTTCCGGTTTTGAGGCCTGCTTTTGCCGCTTCTTCACGGAAGCGAGACGGGCTTGGAAGCATACCGCCGGGGAAGATGTAACTTCTGATGAAGTCACCGCCCCGACGATACCGGGGAAAGTCTTGTTCGTTCATTGTGATGGTTTGAATAACGGCTTTACCGTTTTTGCTCAGCAGGTCGCCGATTTTATTGAAATATGTAGGCCAGTAGCGCTCACCGACGGCTTCGAACATTTCGATGGAGACAATGTTATCGAATTTGCCGTGCTGATGACGGTAGTCTTCGAGAACTATATCAGCTTTGTTTCCTAGTCTGTCAGTCGCGTAGCCATGCTGTTCTTCGGACAGGGTGACACCTTTGATCCCGAAATCGCCTTTATCTTGCGCACGTTCGGCAAACCCACCCCAGCCACACCCGACTTCGAGCAGACTGCCAGAGCTTTGGTCCAGACAATCAAGGATGCGATCATATTTGTTGTGTTGGGCCTGTTCCAAGCTTTCACTTTGATTCTTATAGATGGCGGCCGAATAGGTCATGGACGGATCGAGCCACAATTTATAAAAATCATTCCCGAGATCATAATGTGCATGGATGTTCTTTTTACTGCCTTTGAGTGAATTCAGACGCAGGAGGTATGAGAGCATTGAAAGTGTGCGGGAGAAATTATTTCCTGTAACCAAACGATCCAATGCCCGACGATTGATAAGCCCTATTGTCGCCAGTGCCGTTAAATTGTCGGTTTCCCAATTTCCGGCGCGGTAATCTTCGGCAAAGCCGATATCGCCTTTACGCACCATGTTGCTGACGACGCGCCAATCGCGAAGCTCAATATTTGCGCTTTCACCGGGGTTCTTACCTTCAAAGACGCGGGTCTTTCCGTCAGGCGTTGTGAGTTCAAGGGTGCCTGTATCGAGGTGATCGAGGCGGCGAAAAAGTTGATCTGATGTGATTTGCTCTAACATATCTTTACTTTAATCCATTCTCTCTAACCGCTGTGTTACCTGAAAATTACATTTTTGTAAGATTGTCTGTGGCGCTTACACGCTCCGGTTTTTGTGGTGGACGGGAGATATATTTTATACCTTTGGCTAAGAGTTTTAAGGCCTGCCAGTGGATGAGTGTGGTGGCTTTGAACGTGACCAGCGGGTATGTCCAAAAAGCTTTGTTCAACGTTGTTTTGTTCATGGGTTGAAATTTTCCGATAAGCGATGTGACCAGTTGTTTCTTTTGCTCTTCGTTAAAAAAATCGATCCAGACACCAAATTTCTCATCCCTTACATCAAAGCGGAATTCATAATGTCCCTCGCGTTCAAGCATGGGTGAAACATGGAATAGCTTTTCACCCTTCAAAGTATCAGCAGCAGTGATGGGGCGTTGATCGTCATGCGCGCAAATATATGTGTGGCGTTCGCCGAATGTGTTGTGAACTTCGCAAAGCACGGCACGAAGGTTCCCCGTTTTATCGTGGCACAGACAAAAGCTGACGGGGTTGAAGACATATCCGAAGACACGGGGCATGCAAATAAGAGTGATGTCTCCATCAGCTTCCTTAAGATTGTAATCGACTAGAATTTTTCCTGCCCAGTCTTCGAGGCTGCTGCCATCGCAATCTCCATGATCACAATCATAAAAGCTTAAGGGTGCAAAGCGGTTATAAGCGATGGGTAAGCTTTTGAGCTTTGCCAGCGGGATTGTGAGGTAGTAAATGCCGTAGGTGAAATTGTTGCGTTTAGGGAAGAGCCGCCCATGCATGACTTTACCAAAGAAAAGCTGCGGTTGTTTTTTTATTCCCACGGTATGCTTGCCCCCATGGATTTGGCCACGTTCACGGCGCTAAGCAGGCCGTCTTCATGAAAGCCATAGCGTTGATAAGCGCCGCAGAACCACAAACCGTTTTTACCTTGGATGGATTGGATTTTTTCTTGTTCCTTGATTGCCTTGAGATCGAAAATCGGATGAGAGAATGTGTGTTCGTCCAAGATAAGATCTTCTTGCGGACGGCGTCCCGGATTGAGTGTAACAATAACCGGATAAGCTGGATCAAGACCTTGCAGGTTGTTCATCCAATAGCTTAACGATACCTTTTGTTAATTATCTTCCCGACCTTCAGAAACATAAACCCAACTCGCCCAACAATTCTTTTCTTTGGCCATGAAGCTGGTGTCGCTGTGGACGATGATTTGGTTATCCTGATAATCAAATGCGCCTATAACATCTTGTACTTGCGATGGGTCATCCAGCATTTTTAGTGCTTCATCGGCATGGCAAGCAAAGAGGATTTCATCATAGGATTCTTTATTGCCTTTTGAGTCTGTCACAATCCAGCCTTTGTCACTGGCGGATACTTTTTGCACGCCGCAGCCCAGCTTAATTTTATCCTTAAAGCTATCATTCAGGCGTCTTACATATTCACGGCTTCCGCCCGTTACTGTGTACCATTGCGGACGGTTGTTCACGCTCAACAATCCGTGGTTTTTAAAGAATTGTAAGAATGTACGCGCTGGAAATTTCATGATGGTGTCAATCGGGCAACTCCAGATTGCCGCGCCCATCGCAAGGAGGTAATAGCGCCTGAACCATTGTCCCATCTTCAGCCGGTCAAGGCATTCTTGCAGCGTGATGTCGGCATCACGTTCGATGTATGGCAGCGCTTGTTTGTTGAAGCGAAGAATATCCGCGAGCATGCCGTAGAATTTGGGGCGAACCAAGTTGCGTTTTTGTGCGAACATCCCGCCCGATCCGTATTCAAGCCAGCCATCATTGATGCTTACGCCAAAAGACATATCGCTTTTTTGATAAGGAACATCGAGTTCTTTGAATAATCCCAACAAGTTGGAGTAGTTCCAATTGTTGAAAACAATAAACCCCGTATCAACCGGCGTCTTTGTATCACCCGTCGGCACCTCGATTGTGCGACTATGACCGCCGAGATAGGCATTTTTCTCATACACCGTAATGTCGTGATGGGGATTCAACAAATATGCCGCTCCCGAGCCTGAAATTCCTGTGCCGATGATTGCTATCTTCATGCGATTAGTATGACGCGCATGCTCTTACACGTCTATGACGCGAAAATTACAAAATCGTAACAATCTTGAGGCCCGGATCAGTGTTTTCAACCTGAATGTTGCCGTTATGAAGGGCGATGACTGCACTGACGAGGCTGAGCCCCAAACCCGTTCCAGAAGAGCTGCGGCTTTTTTCGCTGCGGTAAAATCGATTGAATATTTTATCTTTCTCATCATCAGGAACACCTATTCCAGTATCGGCAATTTCTACATATATATGATTATTATTTTTGTGCAAAGCTAGACTTACTTGTCCATCTTTGGGGGTAAATTTCACAGCATTGTCTAGTAGATTTGTGAAAGCCTGAAAGAGAAGGTCGCGATCGCCATGCAGGTTTTCTTCACTTAAATCAGACAATAATGTGATGGATTTTTCTTCGGCTAAAGGTTCATAGAAAGCGATGACATCTTCAAGAAGCTCTTTGAGGTTTACATCGGTGAATTGACTGCGTTGCTTTTCCGCTTCGATGCGAGAAATACGAAGAAGGGCGTTGAAAGTGCTTAGAAGTTGGTCTGCTTCGTTCAACAAGTCCGTTTTGTTTTTGCTATCTTTCAAAATCTCGAGCTTGCTGCGCATGCGTGTAAGCGGTATGCGCAGGTCGTGTGCGATATTATCAGAGACTTGTCGTACGCCTTTCATGAGTTCTTCAACGCG
>CAYGQG010000063.1:0-8957 GCA_964351955.1 uncultured Micavibrio sp.
TCGTGTCCGCAAACTCCCGCTATAACTTCACATTCTTCCGTGATGCGATTGAAACCGGCGAGATGGAAGTGTTCGCCGCAAATGTACAGCCAGACGGCACACAATTCCGTTCCCGCGATACATTCCCGATGCACAGCGTTCTTCTGGCAAACCAATTGACCCAGAATATCGACAAATGGAAACCGGATATGAGCATCGAAGAGCGTAGAGACCTCCTCGCAACCACCGGCTATGTCGACCTGGACGCACCTTTAAACGCCGAAGACATTCCTCAGCTCGAGCAATTCTCCGTCGCGCATATCGACGTTCACGGCAATGTGAAGCTCAACACCCGCACCAGTGAAGTTGACCCAAGCATTATCGAACAACTCAAAGCCGAGCCGTTTAAAATTCAGATCAACGGCAAAACCCTTGATGCACGCTTCACCGAGCGGATGTTCGACCGTGCCGAAGGCGAAGCCGGATTCTCCGTCGGCTCATCAGGCCGTGACTGGCAAGGCGCGGCGAACCATGACGGCTTTATCGAACTCAGTATTATCGGCGGCGACGCTGCTGAAGCATTCGAAATCGAAGCCGGACAGTTCAAAAAACCGATCGAGCTGACCATTCCGGGTATCGTTGCGCGCAACGACAACCTCAATGGCGGAACGACACCGGTTCTCGTTCGTGAACACGACGATACGGGAACGCTTGAAGTACGAGCATAAAAAAACAAAGACACTGTAAGTTTGCCTTTTGAAGATTTACACCCATATTGTAGTGAGGTTTAAAAGAAAGGCTACTCACAGTGTCTGAAGTCAACGCCAGCGATACACGGCCCATAACCTCGATTGAGGATGTCTACGACACCTATCTCGGCGCTGGCGACAATGCCAAAGCGGGTGTAGAAGTCGAATTGGCATTTTTTGACCCTGAGAGCGCAGATCTGAACACCATGACCGTGTGTCAGAACAAAGTTGTCAAAAACGCAGCCAACACAGCCTGTGGCAATAATTTCATCCGCAACGAACCGACATCGGAAATGCTCGAAGTCGGTTCAATCGCATCAAAACCCGAACAACTCGGCAAAGTCCTTAAAGACACGCAAAAACGTATCGAATGCTTAACGCAAAAAGCGGCGGATATCGGGCTAAAACGCTCATATTTCCAGCATTTACCCGATAAAACCGCCAAACAGCTCCTCGCCAATCTAATGGATGTCGACCGCTATCAAGCGTTTTTCGGCCCCCCTCGCGACGATATGCAAGGCGTAGCGGCCTATTTCTCGGTCTGTAAATCAAACCAAGTATCCGTCAGCCATAAAAACGCCGATCACATGCTGGAAAATATCCGCAGACTTTATGTTTTATCGCCCTTCTTGTTCACGGTATTGGACAACAGCGCACCTTTTAACGAAGGCCAAGCCTTTACGGGCAATCCCGGCATGCATCATCGTGCATCCCTGGGTGGGCGCGGCGGTGTCCCGCCTTATGTGTTCAGCGCGAAATCCGGTGAGGAATACATCAAAAACCATATCGACCACGTCATGAACAACCCGCTATTCGTCTATTACAACGAACAGGGCAAATTAATCCGTATCCCTAGCGGAGAATGGCTAAGCTTTAATGATTTACGCGAAAAAGGCCTCAACACGGCAACAAACTACTTCTTTTCCGAAAGCATTCTTTGGCCTGATGTCAAAATTGCCGCGCTCAAAGACCCTAAGGGCGAAGTCATCAACCACAGATACGAAGCGCGCATGATCGGCGTTGGCATGCACCAACACCAAACCGCAGCGATTTTGATTGCCGCACTGGCGTTTGATCCAACCTTCGCACGCAGCGTAGATCGCCTTCTGAACGAATATGGCTTTGATCAAAGCCAGCCTGAAAGCCTGAAAGACCCGTTGACTGCGGCATACACTGCGGCACGCGAACACAATCTAAGCTTCATGCATATCCCCTATGGCAATGGCTGTATGAGCGAATTTGCCGCGGCCTTTGCTGATCTGGTGGAAAAAAGCTACTTCATCACTTCCTATGATGCTGAAATTACACCGTTTTTAGGGATTTGCCGCACAGGCCTAACCGACTCCAAAGTGAACGCCTACCTGTTCGATACATTGGATAAAGCCAAAAAATTCCAACGTGAATACGAGCCCACCTTGTTTGAAAATCCCCTGCAATCTGCGCAGATAGTTTTCAAGAAGGAACTAGCCCAAAACCCAGACTGGACAACATCTACAACACGTTGCTCATAGAAAACCGACCAGTCGGACTCTTATTACTCATCTTGACCAATCTCAATAAAGATTTACGCTAGCCAATATGAAGCTTGCGTATCGAGATATTGAACCTTTCGTCGCCAACCCCAACCCATCTGCACGGGTAATCCTGGTTTACGGGCCGGATCACGGTCTTATGCGCGAAAGGGCAAAGACTATGGCCAAAACTGTAGTCGAAGACATTAATGACCCGTTCAACGTTATAACCGCTACAGGCGAGGAATTTGCCGAAGATCCAGAGCGCCTCACCCACGAAGCACACGCACCATCGATGATGGGCGGTCAAAAACTCATCAAAATCGAAAACGCGACCGATAAGCTAACCACTTTGATCAAATCCTACCTCAAGGACCCCAGCAACGAGGCGCTGGTAATCATCGAGGCGGGCGAGCTCAGCCCAAGAAGCTCGCTACGCAAGGCCTGTGAAGCAGCAAAGAACGCTGCCGCCGTCCCCTGCTATGTCGAGGACGAACGGGATTTATCGCGTTTTATCCGCAATACCCTGCAAGCCGAGAACATCAATATCGACAACGATGCTTTGAACTGGCTAGCGGTCAATATTGCCGGAGATAGGCAAAAAGTCCGCAGCGAGCTGGAAAAACTCATCGTCTATAAGGGTGATGAACAAAGTCCGATTTCATTCGATGATGTGCGTGCAAGTTGTGGTACGGGTGGCGATGTGGCGTTGGATGACCTGATTTATGCGACAGCAGGCAACAACCCGAAGGATGCGCTGAAACATTTCCAAAAACTAACGGCAGAAGGCGTGGCCTTTGTGGTGGTGGTGCGCGGTTTACAAACGCATTTCCAAAAACTGCACCGTACATTGCAAGCACAAAAAGCTGGTCAGAACCTCGAAAGCGCAATGAAATCGATCTCACCGCCGATTTTCTTCAAACAACAACCGGCATTCAAGGCTCAACTGCAACGCTGGAGCATTCAAGGCACTCAAAAAGTTCTAATGAAATTGCTGGAGCTGGAAACCATGTGCAAACAAACCGCCATGCCAGCTGAAACCCTTTGTCAGCAAGCAATTCTGGGCATATCAAAGTGCCGATAAATGCAATTTAAGGCAGGATTATTCACTCAAACGTGATGAAGATTGCTCACCACTGCCCGTCAAACGCTGAATAACCTCGTCAAGCTGATCAAGCGACTTAAAACTGATATTTAACTTCCCGGCTTTACCATCACGGCTATCAATGCTAACGCGCATACCAATCACATTCGACAACTCTTGCTCCAACGCGAGTGTATCAACATCTTTCTGATATGGCTCTTCCGCTTTTTTTGTCGATGGCGCGGCTTTTCTGCCCGCTGCTTCGGCGGCCAGTTTTTCTGTTTCACGCACACTCAGGCCTTTGGAGACAACCTCTTTGGCCAAAGCTTCGGCATTTTCAGCCGTCACAAGCGCACGCGCATGCCCGCTTGAAATTTTACCTTCGCTCAGTAAATTCTGCACGGATTTAGGCAATTGCAGTAAACGCATCATATTGGCGATATGAGAACGGCTTTTCCCCAGCCCTTCCGCCAGCTTTTCCTGCGTATACTCATGTAAATCCATCAAACGCTGATACCCCATCGCCTCGTCAATCGGGTCAAGGTCTTCACGCTGCAGGTTTTCGATCAAGGCTACTTCAAAAGCCTCCAAATCCGTCATCGTTAAAACGATAACCGGAACTTCGTGCAATTGTGCCTTCTGTGCGGCTCGCCAACGGCGTTCACCGGCAATAATCTCGTAATTTCCGCTGTTATCCTTGTTTTCGCGCACCAAAAGCGGCTGTAAAACACCATGGCGCTTAATAGACGATGCCAATTCATCCAACGCTTTATTGTCAAAAATCGTCCGTGGCTGGCCCGGACCGGCCTCTAGCTGGTCGATTCCGATCATATCACGCTTACGACCTTGAATTTCACCTTCCGGGTCAACCTGAGGGTAAACACCCTCATCATCCTCAAATAACGCGTTTAAGCCGCGGCCCAATCCTCTGCTTTTCGGGTCCATTATCTCTCCTCGAATCGATGTTTCACGTGAAACTGTAGCCATGCCCTATGCGGCGAGCAATTGTTTTTTGATTTTTCGCTCGCGCTTAATAACCTCTGAGGCGAGCTGTATATACGCTCGTGCGCCTGCACATTTCATGTCGTATACAATCGCAGGCAATCCAAAGGACGGGGCTTCCGACAACCGCACATTGCGCGGAATCACAGTCTTATAGACTTTATCACCGAAAAACCCGCGAACATCACGCTCAACCATGGACGTAAGCTTATTGCGCTGATCATACATAGTCAGAACAACGCCATGGATGCTCAAACGCGGATTAAATTGCTTTTTCACGCGCTGAATCGTCTTCGTAAGGTGGCTAAGCCCCTCAAGCGCATAAAACTCACATTGCAACGGCACAACGAGCGAATCGACAGCTACCAATGCATTCAACGTCAGTAAATTCAAAGATGGCGGGCAATCAAGCAATACATAGTCATACGGCAAATCAACGGACAACGCCTCTTTCAAGCGATATTCCCGATTATGCGCCGTTACCAGCTCAATCTCAGCACCCGATAAGTGGATAGAGGAGGGCACAACCGACAAACGCGGCACTTTCGTTGGCATAGCAACATCTGTGATATGCGCATCACCAAACAGCACGTCATACGCACTTGCCTTAATCACCGAACGACGAATCCCCAGGCCGGTAGAGGCATTCCCCTGCGGATCAAGATCAACAATCAAAACGCGCTGCCCAACGGCGGCTAAAGCAGTTGCCAAATTAATCGCTGTTGTCGTCTTGCCGACACCACCTTTTTGATTCACTACCGCCAACAATCGCGGACGATTGGGGGAAGAAAATCGCTGCGGATCAACAGGCGGCTGTGCAGGCTGCGAAATGCTCATATGCGCTCCTTTAGCAAGAATATTTTGAATAACCTGATAATGAGGGATTCGCCCACGCGCTTCAACACACGCAAGCACTTTTGCGCGTTTTATACACCGCTAAAACGATTATTGAGCGCGGCTTTTGATATTTTTAAGGTGAAGAACGGCTGCCTGTGAATCGGTAGCGCTTGGATGGCTCACACACTCAAATTCATAATTTTTCAGCGCCGCCTCGGTTTCCTCGGCGGACCTTGCCCCCTTGAGAAACACACACTCTAGGGCCTGATTCCGTAAAACCCAAGGAGCACAAAAATCGAGCAATTTTTCTAAATCTGCTAAAGCACGGGCTGTGACACAATCAGGCGTAAAATCATCCGGCATATTTTCAACACGCTCCGCGTGTATGTTTACAGATGCTTCTGTTTCACGTGAAACGGTGCGCATAAATTGACATTTCCTTTGGTCGGACTCAATCATATGCACTTCAAGCTCAGGTCGCATGATAGAAAGCACCAAACCGGGAAACCCCGCACCAGAACCTATATCGGCAATAACTTTGGAGAAGGGACCTATGAACTGTGAAACCTGTACTGAATCCAGAAAATGTCTTTCCCACGCCTCATCAATAGTTTTAGGACTAACGAGATTAATCGCCTTTTGCCACTTTATAAGAAGCGCCTGATAGGTTTTAAGCTTTTCGAGTGTTTCATGTGAAACATTTTGCAAGATGTCCTTAGGCGGCATGTGTGCGCTTCTCTAAGGATGTTTTAGAACCTTTGGACTTCACGTGGCGCAAAACGGCAATAACCGCCGCCGGTGTTACACCCGGAATGCGGGATGCTGCGCCCAATGTTTCGGGCTGCGCCTGCTCCAGCTTGCTACGCACCTCATTAGACAGACTGCCAACATCGGCATAATTCAATGTCTTCGGCAACTTCAGAGCCTCGTCCTTACGAAACGCGGCGATATCGGCTTCATGGCGGCCCATATATTTGGAATACAGCGCATCGCACTCTATCTGTTCTCTGATATCCGGCTCTACATTTTCCAACTCCGGCCAGACCTTCGCAACTTGCTCCCAATCAATATCGGGATAGGCCAGCAGATCCATCGCCGAACGACGGACACCATCATGGTTGATTTTAATGCTATAAGCTTGCAGCTCATTTGGCGTAGCAGACAGGTCGTTGGCTAGCCCTCTTGCTTCCCCTAACTTAGCTTTCTTTTCCGTCCAGACTTTACTGCGGATCTCGCCAACACAACCTACGCCTAAACCAATATCCGTCAGACGTTGATCTGCATTATCCGCACGCAAGCGTAAACGGTACTCAGCGCGGGATGTGAACATACGATAGGGTTCGGGCGCGCCGCATGTAATCAGGTCGTCAATCAACACGCCGATATACGCATCGGCACGGTCGAGTGTGACTGTTTTTGATGATTCACGTGAAACATTTTCTGCCGCCTGAAGCGCGGCATTTATACCCGCCATCAACCCCTGCGCTGCGGCTTCTTCATATCCGGTTGTGCCGTTAATTTGACCCGCCAAAAACAGCCCGGGCAAACGCTTACTTTCCAGCGTAGATTTCAAATCCCGTGGGTCGCAATAATCATATTCAACCGCGTAGCCCCATTCGAGCACTTCCACATTTTCCAGCCCCGCGATGGAACGGATATATTGTTCCTGTACCTCAACGGGCAGGGAGGTCGAAATCCCGTTCGGATAAACCGTATGATCATCCAAACCTTCGGGCTCAAGAAAAACCTGATGGCGGGATTTATCAGCAAAGCGTGCAATCTTATCTTCAATAGAGGGGCAATACCTTGGCCCAACGCCTTTAATATTCCCTGAATACATCGCGGAGCGATGCAAATTATCAGCAATGATTTTATGCGTTTTTTCGTTTGTAAACGTAATGTGGCAAGGAATCTGCGACACGCTAATCATGTCGTTTAAATATGAAAAAGGCTGCGGCGGATTGTCTCCCGGCTGCTCCTCACAAGCTGACCAATCAATCGTTCGCCCATCAAGACGGGCAGGGGTTCCGGTCTTCAATCGCCCTAATGGAAACTCCAAACGCTCCAATGTTTCCGCCAGCCCAATCGTCGGCGCTTCACCAACGCGGCCCGCAGGAGTCATTTCCTCGCCGCGGAAAATCATGCCGCGCAAGAATGTCCCCATAGTCAGGACAACCGCCCGCGCTTTATAAACTTCACCATCTTGTCCAACCACACCTGCAACTTCACCCGCATCATCAAGATGCAAATCTTCGACCGGCATACCGATCATCGTCAGGTTTTCAGTATCTTTTAATTCGGCCTGCACAGCTTCGCGATAAAGCTTACGATCGGCCTGTGCTCGCGGCCCGCGGACAGCCGGTCCCTTCGATGCGTTCAACATACGGAACTGAATGCCCGCCTGATCAATCATACGGCCCATAATCCCGTCCAGCGCATCAATCTCTCGCACCAAATGGCCCTTGCCCAAACCACCGATCGCGGGGTTACATGACATCACACCGACAGTCTCAAGCTTATGTGTCATCAATGCGGTTTTCGCACCCATACGCGCAGATGCCGCCGCGGCTTCACAACCGGCGTGGCCTCCTCCAACAATTATGACATCAAAATCCTTGTTCATGGGCGCTATCTATACATATTTTATACCTAAAAATACAGCATTTATTTTTTCTGTAAAATAGCCTTGCCAGCTCTCCATGATAGGCGTATTGCTGAATATATAACCATTCACGTATATACAAAATGGCCATCGAAAAAATACCATCCAACGACGAAATCAAAGAAGAGCTCGAAGGCTTAAGAGCCGAGTTCGAGCTTGCTCATGGTGAAGATGTTTTTATGGATGTTTATATCAATCGTTTTAACGAACGTCCGTCTATGCGTGCCGATAACTTTAATCGCTCTGCACATATTCCATTAATGGCGTATTTCTTCAGCTATGCCCTCGGCAAGCCTGATGACCGTTATCTGGATGCTTTCAAGCTCGAAGCCTGTAAGCCTTGGAGTGGTATGAAAGAAGCGGACACTTTCAATCCTGCACAAGTAATCAACGATTTACACGAAGAGGTGGATACCTGTATCCACCATCATCACGCGGCTTAAACTACTTCCCGATACAAAAATCATTAAAGATCACATCGAGTAAATCCTCGACATTCACCTTGCCTGTAATATTACCCAAGCTACGCATAGCCAAGCGCACATCTTCAGCCATCATTTCCGGCAATGCTGCGTCCTCGCTACGTTTCAATGAATCCAGCGCATCCTGCAAATGCGCACGGTGACGTTGCCGTGTCAGGGAAGGAGTCTCGGATGAGCCCATAATCTGTTTAATCTTCTCCAAGATCACATCGAGCAAAGCTGGAAGCCCATCGCCTTTATCAGCAGATATCATCAACGCCGTATCAATCTGCGACCGCGCACCATCCATATCCATTTTATTGGTCACCAATATCGCTCGCTCATCAATCAAATTCAGCGTATGCGGATCGGGCATCTCCTCGCTACCATCAAACAGCAACAGGGTAATATCTGCATCCTTCGCTCGTTGCAAAGCGCGCTTAATACCCTCGCCCTCAATAGCATCCTGCCCTTCATCGCCAATCTGGTCTGGGCGCAATCCTGCAGTATCAGCTAGAATAACAGGGTATCCGCCGAGATCTAAATGCGCCTCGATCACATCCCGTGTAGTTCCTGCAGTATCGGATGTAATCGCCACATCCCGCTGCACCAATGCGTTCACAAGGCTCGACTTACCGGCATTCGGTGCGCCGATAACCGCAATCTGTATGC
>CAYGQG010000063.1:8967-10990 GCA_964351955.1 uncultured Micavibrio sp.
GTATGCCGTCACGAAGTCGTTCCCCGCGTCGGTTATCGCTCAAATGCTCTTCGATTTCACGTAAAAGCTTGGCGATATTATCAGTAACTTTAGGCGCAATCCCTTCGGGCAAATCCTCATCAGGGAATTCAATGTCTGCCTCTAAATGCGCCAGTGTTTTTTTCAGAGTTTCCGTCCAGCCCGCATATAGCTCCGAAAGAGCGCCGCCCAACTGGTTCATCGCCTGCGCCTTTTGCATCTGCGTCTGCGCATCAATCAAATCGGCAACCGCTTCAGCTTCGGTCAAGTCAAGCTTGCCATGCTCGAATGCGCGGCGGGTAAATTCGCCCGGCTCGGCCATTCTGTGACCATCTTGCGCGGCCAGTGCTTCGATAACGGAATCAATAACCGCCCGCCCGCCATGCACATGGTACTCGACAACATCCTCACCCGTATAGCTCGCGGGTGCTTTGAAAGGTAATATAAGCGATTGATCTAAAACATTTTTATTGTGTCCAAGCACACAAACTTCTGCATAACGGGCGGTGAAGTCTTCCCGACCGCTTAAGGTTTTCAGACTGTCCCAGCTCTGCAGACCGGAGACACGAATAACCGCAACGCCTGCGCGCCCCGCGCCACTCGCCAATGCAAAGATCGTATCGCTCATTTACTTTTTGCTACTCTTTGCACCGCTGCCCGCTGCAATATTCATGTTGTCCCAAAACAACTTTTGAAATTCCGCCATGTTATCGAACGCAATCGGCATCCATGTCTTGATCATGCTCTCAGGGTCCATGGCTTTCACATTTTCCTGCATTTTCTTTTCAATCTCGTCCATCATGCGCTCTTGCATAGGCTGCACATCGGGCAAGCCAAAGAATGTGCGCGCTTCTTCGGGTGTACACTCAATATCAAATGTGACTTTCATGTCGTTTATTCTCCCGCCTTTTCAATAAGGCCCATATATGGTTCACTACGGTCTCAACATAGACTTATAGCCTGTATTGCTTAAGGAGGAAACCATGCCCGAATTCCAAGCACAGATTCCCGCACATGACGATGGTACATTAGGTGTCTATATCGCAAAACCCGATATCACGCCCGCCCCCGCTATAATTGTCATTCAGGAAGTTTTCGGCATCAATTCTGAAATCCGCGCCAAATGCGATGAGCTTGCCAAAATGGGCTATATCGCCATTGCGCCCGATCTGTTCTGGCGTATTACCGATAGCGGTATAGAGCTAAACCCCGAAAAAGAAGACGAACTGCAAACAGCCTTCGATCTATACGGTAAGTTTGATACGCAAACAGGGATCGAAGATTTAAAATCAACACTCACCTTTGCCCGTAATCACGATGACGTAATCTCGGATAGCGTTGGCTGCGTTGGGTTTTGCCTTGGTGGCTTTCTCGCCTTCGGTATGGCGATCGAAAGCGATATCGATACCGCTGTCAGCTATTACGGCGTGAACATTCCCGCACTACTCGATAAAAAAGACCAGATCAACAAACCATTGCTGATGCATATCGCGCAGAACGACCAATTCGTCCCGCCCGAAGACCAGGCACAAATTAAAACGGCACTGAACGATAACCCGCAAATCAGCATGCATGTCTATGAAGGCGAAGATCACGCATTCTCACGCGGTGTTTCGATGAGTGCTTCGAAAAGCGATGGTGCGGGTGGCCTCGCCAATACACGTACACGTGACTTTTTCAGCCAGAACCTCAAATCCCAAGCAGAAGCGGCGTAAATAATTATGGATGGCGACCCGCCACAACCACCAGACCAACTGCCGCCGGGAACGGGCTTCTCGACCGATCCGCATGACGATCCGACTAAAGAAGCCATCCACGAGCCAGAAAACAAACACGCCGGCGCAAAAGTCTATCACTCGGAAATCAATCCCGAGCTGAAGGGCATCGCCATGAAGCAAATCGTCGAAGCCGTTAAAGGCAACGGCATCAAGCCCGACGACATCGAAATGTCCAAGTTTGAGGGCGAAACGCTGGAATTCCTCGCCAGCACCGAACTTAAACTGAT
>CAYGQG010000064.1:0-10990 GCA_964351955.1 uncultured Micavibrio sp.
TTTGAGATGTGTTGTATATCAATTTCTTTAATCGCCTGTCAACGCGAATTTCGCGTTAAGCAGCCAAGTTTTCTTCCGCAGAGTGAAAATCGAGGTCAAGCGCCTCTGCCACAGCCTGATGAGTAATCTTTCCGCTGCAAACATTCAAACCGTTGAGGAAATTCGGATTATCGTTCAAAGCCTGTTTCCATCCCTGCTCGGCCAATCTAAGAGCATACGGCAAAACAGAATGATTCAACGCCAAAGCCGAGCTTAACGGTACAGCACCCGGCATATTCGCGACGCAATAATGAACAACATTATCAACCACATAGGTCGGGTCGGCATGCGTTGTCGCCTTACTGGTTTCGGCACAACCGCCCTGATCAATCGCAATATCAACAAACACCGTACCCGGAATCATAGTCGACAACATATCCTTCTTAATCAGCATCGGCGCAGACGCACCGGGAATCAATACAGCCCCGATAATCAGGTCGGATGTCTTAATCAGCTCCTCAAGTGTACCTGTGTTCGAATAAACAATATTCGCGCGCCCGTGGAAATATTCATCGAGAAAACGCATACGATCGTTGTTTTTCTCCAGAATCGTAACGTTAGCACCGAGCCCCGTCGCCATTTGCGCCGCATGGAACCCTGACGTACCGCCACCGATGATAAGCACCTCGGCCGGCTTTACACCCGGAACACCGCCCACAAGACGACCAGTACCGCCACAATGCTTCTGAAGGTGGTATGAACCAACCTGAACGGATAAACGCCCTGCAATCTCACTCATGGGCTGTAATAGCGGCAATGAACGTCCATCTGCCCCAGTTACAGTCTCATAGGCAATCGCGACACAGCCCGAATCCATCAAGCCCTTGGCTTGGGCCGCATCTGCAGCCAAATGCAGATACGTGAACAACACTTGCCCTTCACGCAACATTTTGCATTCCTGCGGCTGTGGTTCTTTAACCTTAATAATCATCTCGGCGCGCTCGAACACTTCAGCGGCGCTACCCACAACTTCAGCACCGGCCTGTTCATATATGTCATTTGTAAAATTGATGGCATCCCCTGCGCTACTCTCAACAAGGACCGTATGGCCACGAGATGTAAATTCCTTAACGGATGATGGGACAAGGCCCACACGATGTTCGAGAGTCTTAATTTCCTTGGGAACGCCAATGATCATATATTCTTCCTTCTGTTAAATGCCTGAAAGCAGAATATATTTCATCTCCATGAATTCATCAATGCCGTAGCGAGAACCTTCGCGCCCGATGCCTGATTGCTTGATACCACCGAACGGTGCAACCTCTGTTGAAAGGATCGGCGTATTCACCGCAACCATTCCGTACTCCAGAGCCTCAGCCGTTCTCCAGACACGCGCCATGTCTTTCGCATAGAAATATGAGGCTAACCCGTAAATCGTATCATTCGCTTGCGCGATCACATCTTCTTCGTCGGTAAACTTGAATAATGGCGCGATAGGGCCAAAAGTTTCCTCCGAAGCGATTCTCATCTTGGCGCACACATTCTTCAAAACGGTCGGCTGGAAAAACGTTCCACCCAAATCATGAGCCTTGCCGCCAACCATAACTTCGCCCCCGCCTTGCTTGGCATCATCAATATGGCTCTGAACCTTCTCAATAGCTGCATCGTTAATCAACGGGCCGATATCGACACCCTCCTGGTCACCATGCCCGACCTTCAGGTTTTCTACGGCCTCAGCAAGCTTGCTCGCAAAAAGCTCATACACACCCTTCTGAACATAAATACGATTGGCTGAGACACATGTCTGCCCCGCGTTACGAAACTTACAGGCAATCGCGCCTTTAACGGCTTCATCAATATCCGCGTCATCAAACACAATGAACGGCGCATTACCGCCCAACTCAAAAGAAACCTTCTTAACGGTATCTGCACATTGCTTCATCAACATGCGACCGACTTCGGTTGAACCCGTAAAAGAGAGCTTACGCACACGCTCATCCGCGCACATCTTATCCCCCACACTCGCCGCTTCATCGGTCGTCAACACATTGAACACACCTTTAGGGATACCGGCTTCCTCTCCCAGCACAGCAAGCGCCAAAGCAGATAACGGTGTATCTTCGGCTGGCTTAATAACAACCGTACATCCCGCCGCCAAAGCTGGGGCGGCCTTGCGTGTAATCATCGCATTGGGGAAATTCCACGGTGTAATTAACGCACATACGCCAATCGGCTGCTTCTGCACAAAAATTCGTTGCCCGTCATTAGTATGGGGAATGATGTCGCCATAAGTGCGCTTGGCTTCTTCGGCATACCACTCAACAAACGAAGCACCGTAAATAACTTCACCGCGAGCTTCACCAAGCGGTTTACCTTGCTCCGCAGTAAGAATGGCTGCCAGATCATCGGCATTCTTAATAATCAGATCAAACCACTTGCGCAGGATATTACATCGCTGCTTACCGCTTAATGCGGCCCATCGGGGTAATGCTTTTTCCGCCGCCTCAATCGCCTGATCCGTTTCATCCGCACCGCATTTTGCGATATGCGCAACATCTTCATTTGATGCCGGGTTAGAAACTGTAAACTTGGTCGCTGTCTCGACCCATTTACCACCGATATACGCTTTATCCGTCAATAACTTCTGGTTATTCAACTTCATGCAGCGTCCTTTTCCTGTCCGTATCTGTTTTCGATATATTCTTCTACCAACTGCTGGAATTCTTCAGCAATCTTCTCGCCTCGTAACGTGTGCTTTTTCTTACCGTCAATAAAAACCGGCGCGACAGGACTTTCGCCCGTTCCAGGCAATGAAATACCAATATCCGCATGCTTCGATTCACCCGGCCCATTGACGATACACCCCATAACGGCGACTTTGAGCGTCTCAACACCCGCATACTGGTCCTTCCAAATAGGCATCTTCACATCCAGATAACGCTGGATATCCTGCGCCAACTCTTGAAAGAATGTCGATGTTGTACGACCACAGCCCGGACAGGCCGCAACCTCGGGCGTGAAAGAGCGAATATCAAGCGCCTGCAAAATCTCCTTACAGACCTTAACCTCTAATGTTCGGTCACCATTCGGCTCGGGCGTGAGAGAGGCGCGGATCGTGTCACCAATCCCGTCCTGAAGCAGTATCCCTTCGCCCAAAGCTGATGCGACAATACCTTTAGACCCCATTCCGGCCTCGGTTAAACCCAAATGTAGCGCATAATCACAACGCTCTGCTAAAGCGCGATACACCGCGATCAAATCCTGAACACGACTGACCTTAGCGGACAAAATAATCTGATCTTTGCGCAAACCGATCTCTTCAGCCTTTTGCGCACTAATAATCGCGGACTGCACAAGCGTCTCACGCATAACCGCATCCGCTTCCCATGGCTCGTCGCGCTCCGCATTTTCATCCATCAGTTTAGTAGCCAGAGCAGCATCCAAGCTCCCCCAGTTCACACCAATGCGAACGGCCTTGTTATACTCAACTGCTTTTTGGATCATGATCTCGTATTGTGCATCGTGCTTTTTACCAAAGCCGACATTGCCCGGATTTATACGATATTTATCAAGCGCTTCACACAAACCCGGGTTATCGGAAAGCAACGTATGGCCATTATAGTGAAAACAACCCGCCAACGGTACATCCAGCCCCGCTTTAATCAGGCGTTCACGAAGCTCAATGACACCTTCTGCCGCCTCTTGATTATTAACCGTGACGCGCACGATTTCTGACCCAGCGAGGAAAAGCTCCTTCACTTGCTCGAATGTCTTATCAACATCGGCAGTATCCGTGTTGGTCATGGATTGCACAACAATCGGCGCATCGCCACCGACAATGACATTGCGTATTTTAACGGGATGCGTTTTATGACGCGGATTTTGTACAATCTGGACCATGTTCATTACTTAATATGAATAGGGGTTTAGGTCAAAGTGATATTGGATTAACCATGGATATCCAAACCGTCCCACATAGGATGACCATTGGGCGCACCCTTCATAAAAACCTCAACATTGCTGATTTTATTGTAATAACAATAGAAGTCTTCCCACACGCTCTCATCCGTATCCCACGTAATTGCGTGCGTGGGCGGACTTAAACCGGATCCATCGAGATCAAAAAATGTATCACGTACTTTTTGAACCTGATCCGTGATCCAGCCAACCTGAAATATATTCACCATACGGGCAAGCTCTGTAAATTCACTATGACCATGCCGCCTGATTTCTTTTTCTACAAAATCAGCGGCTTTAAGTACTATCTCGCCTAACGCTTCATCAGGAACGGGATATTCGGGCAATTGCACCCCTAACGCCCCCTGCTCCGCATTGATCATACCACCCAGCCCTGAAAACGGTGATGTAATCATCCCAGCCTGAACCATACCCGATTGCCCCTTAGGCACATCAGTATTACGCAGAAAATTGAGCTTTAAAGGTGAAGGAAAGCCCCACCCGGCTTTTTCAAATTGTTTTTGAATGATCATGGCGCGCTTATACATCCGGCGCATACATTATGTCAACTTTTATGAGACAGAAAGGGCAACGCATGACGGCAGTTCGCTTCATCGTACCTGACAAAACGCTTCTAAGATAATCATAGGAGGAAAATGGTGGGCGATGACAGGGTCGAACTGCCGACATCCTCGGTGTAAACGAGGCGCTCTACCACTGAGCTAATCGCCCTCGAGGGGAATGTATACTGATTTGCCCCTGAAATATCAAGCGCAAAACGCAAGAAAAAAGCCCCGCATCACTGCGAGGCCTTTAAAATATTTAGAGCGATAACAAGAATTACTTGTTAACTGCTTCTTTCAGCTCTTTACCAGCCTTGAATTTAGGCTGCTTAGACGCTGGAATCTTGATAGGCTCACCCGTACGTGGGTTACGGCCTGTAGTAGCAGCGCGCTGTGCAACGGAAAATGTACCGAAGCCTACGAGACGAACATCATCACCTTTTTTCAAAGATGTTTTGATCGCATCGATAACTGCGTCAACAGCTGCAGAAGCTTTTGTTTTTGGAATGTCAGCCTTGTCGGCCACTTTAGATACAAGATCTTGCTTATTCATAAGAATCCCCTTTTCGGTTTTAAGTTAAGCAAATAAAAGTTTTTCTGAAAATTTAATAAAGTCCAAAAAAACCAGTTCCGAAAACCCTAATATACTCTTCTGAAACGAAGAGTGGTCAAGGTTTTCGAGACTTGATACGAATCTTTTAGGCCTTTTTCAGACAGGAATCAATGGCGAATTACGTCTTCACCCTTATTTTCTGCACTTTTTGGAGGAATTTCTTCGATTTTTTCCTTATTTTCGGCATCAAACGGTGTTGGTGCTTCCAAAAGAGCATGAGTCAGAACTTCGTCAATATTACTGACGCTGACAATCTCAAGCTCACGTTTAACGTTCGCAGGAATATCTTCGAGATCTTTGACGTTATCTTCGGGGATCAAAACCTTCTTAATTCCACCGCGAACGGCACCAAGAAGCTTTTCCTTCAATCCACCGATTTCGGTGACCTTACCGCGCAAATTCACCTCACCTGTCATGGCGATATCCTTACTAATCGGAATATCGGTCAAAGATGAAATGATCGCAGTAACCATCGCCGCACCCGCAGATGGACCATCCTTCGGCACAGCACCTTCAGGCACGTGAACGTGGATTTGTCGTTTCTGGAGATCTTCGTAATTAATACCGTATTGTGCCGCGCGTGACTTCATCAACATCTCAGCGACAGTAACAGATTCACGCATAACGTCTTTCAGGTTACCCGTCATGGTTACCTTGCCGTCCTTACCTTCGTAATTTACAGCCTCGATCTGCAAGATAGAACCACCGACCTCTGAATATGAAAGGCCGCTAACAACACCTACGCGATCATCATCATCAATCTCGCGCGTACTGAATCGCGGTATACCTGCATATTTCTCAAGGTTACGCGGTGTAATCGAAATCTTCTCTTTACCCTTCATCAAAATCTCTTTGATGGCTTTACGGCACAGACCTGCGACTTCACGTTCCAGATTACGCACACCGGCTTCACGGGTGTAACGACGAATAAGCTTACGCAAACCGTTATCACTGATCTTGAATTCAGACATCTTGAGCCCGGCAGCCTTCATTTGTTTTTTCATCAAATGACGCTTAACAATCTCGAGCTTCTCGTCTTCGGTGTAACCGGAAATACGAATGATCTCCATACGGTCCAACAAAGGACGTGGCATGGTTTGCAGGCTGTTCGCCGTACAAACAAACATGACATCAGATAGATCGTAATCCATCTCCAGATAGTGATCCTGGAATGTAGCATTCTGCTCTGGGTCAAGAACTTCAAGCAAAGCGGAGCTTGGGTCCCCTCTCCAATCGGAGCCGAGCTTATCAATCTCGTCCAGCAAGAACAGCGGGTTCACCGTCTTGGCTTTCTTCATGCCCTGAATAACCTTACCCGGCAATGCACCGACATAAGTACGACGGTGACCACGAACTTCACTTTCATCGCGCACACCACCAAGGGACATGCGAACAAAGTTACGGTTTGTCGCTCTGGCAATAGACTGCCCCAAAGATGTCTTACCAACACCCGGTGGCCCAACAAGACACAAGATCGGTCCTTTGACCTTCTTGGTACGTTGCTGAACGGCGAGATATTCGAGAATACGCTCTTTAACCTTCTCCAAACCGTAATGGTCTGTATTCAAAACTTTCTTGGCAGCCTTGATATCGGACTTAACGCGTGAACGCTTCTTCCATGGCACAGCCAAAATCCAGTCGAGGTAATTCCGCACGACAGTTGCTTCCGCAGACATCGGGCTCATCTGACGTAATTTTTTCAATTCTTTATCGGCACGCTCTTTTGCTTCTTTCGGAAGACCGGCTTCCTCAATCTGCTTTTCAAGCTCACCCATTTCATCCAGACCATCCTCGCCTTCGCCAAGCTCTTTCTGGATCGCTTTCATCTGTTCGTTGAGATAATACTCGCGCTGGGTTTTCTCCATCTGGCGTTTAACACGGCTACGCACACGTTTCTCAACCTGCAACACGCCGATCTCGCCTTCCATGAAGCCGTAGATACGCTCAAGACGTTCGAGCAAAGACGGAACTTCCAGCAACTCCTGCTTCTGATCAATCTTCAGCGCAAGGTGAGACGCAATCGTATCCGCCATCTTTTGCGGCTCTTCAATCTGGTTAACCGAGACAATCACCTCTGGCGGGATTTTCTTATTGAGCTTCACATACTGTTCGAACTGCGCCGTTACCGCACGGGCAAGCGCTTCAAGCTCATCATTAACTTCGGTTGTATCTGCAATATCCGCCGTATCCGCTTCGAGATAATCATTCTCTTCAACAAACTTTTCGACCTTAACGCGCTGCCCACCTTCGACGAGCACTTTCACAGTGCCATCCGGAAGCTTCAAAAGTTGCAGGATCGTACCGATCGTACCAACTTCATACAGCTCATCAGGACCGGGATCATCGTCGGATGGAGATTTCTGCGTCAAAAGCAGGATTTGCTTGTTCTCATGCATAACATGCTCAAGCGCGCGCACAGACTTATCGCGCCCTACAAACAACGGAACAATCATGTGGGGAAATACAACAATATCACGCAGTGGTAGAACCGCGTGTCGCGGAGAGGAAGTCTTAGAGCTGCCTAGCATGGTTATCCCTTCAAGCCTGACTTAGTTATGATTTTAATAAAATTGATATGGGTCTATGCGCCTAAAAATCAATGAAATGACCGATTCACTTTAGGATACCCGCAAAAACTTTATTTTTTCTTATCATCCTCAACAATTGGATGCTTCGTCACAACTTCGTCAATAAGACCGAATTTCTTGGCCTCATCAGCACTCATGAAATTGTCACGATCCATCGCTTTTTCAACGTCAGCCAGCTTTTGACCAGTATGATCAAC
The DNA here is from genome assembly GCA_964351955.1 of uncultured Micavibrio sp. Taxonomy (GTDB): domain Bacteria; phylum Pseudomonadota; class Alphaproteobacteria; order Micavibrionales; family Micavibrionaceae; genus TMED27. The sequence goes on from CAYGQG010000064.1 coordinate 7,898, forward strand.
GTAAATCTGGTTCAAACGTTCACGCAAACGCAAAATCTCGCGCGCTTGAATTTCAATATCAGAAGCCTGCCCACGCGCACCGCCTGATGGCTGGTGAATCATAATACGGGAATTAGGCAATGAATAACGGTGTCCGGCCTGACCTGCAGCCAAAAGCAAAGACCCCATAGACGCGGCCTGACCGATACAAACAGTATGCACATCGGGCTTGATGTACTGCATCGTGTCATACATCGCCAAACCAGAGGTCACAACGCCGCCCGGAGAGTTAATATAGAAAGAAATCGGCTTTTTCGGGTTTTCGGACTCCAAAAACAACAACTGGGCACAAATAAGCGCTGAAATGTGGTCATTAACCTCCCCTGTAAGGAATATAATCCGTTCTTTCAAAAGGCGGGAATAGATGTCAAACGCACGCTCACCACGGTTTGTTTGCTCAATAACAGTAGGAACAAGGTGATTTGCGTAAGTTTCGAGGGGGTCGAAGTCAGTCATGTGTTTTTTAATCCGATTAGATTCTGTTGATTTATATACAAACAAACCGTACCTCGGGAGATACGGTCTGTTCAAGTCTGAATATAGGTCTGTATGTCTTTAAATCGACTATTTTTTAGAAGAGGACTTCTTAGCAGGCGCTTTCTTTTTAGCTGCAGGCTTTTTCTCGTCCTTTTTGTCATCCTTCTTAGCAGATGATTTTTTAGCCGCTTTCTTCTTAGGCTTGGCTGTTTCTTCGTCTTCCAGAGCCTTCAAAAGCTCTTCCTGAGAAACCTTCTTCTCTTTGACGTCAGCAAGCTCGAGAATGTAGTCAACGACCATCTCTTCGAACAAAGTCGCACGCATTTGGTCTAGTGCCTGTGGGTTTTTAGAATAATATTCGAAAACCTCTTTTTCCTGACCCGGATATTTTTGAGCTTCTGCGATCACGGCTTTCTGCAATTCGGCATCAGCAACTGTGATGTTCTGCTCATTTCCAACCTGAGCCAAAATCAAGCCCAAACGCACGCGGCGCTCTGAGATAGATTTGTATTCTGCCTTTTCATCGTCAGAAATCTCGCCATCTTCACCGCGTTGTTTCTTGTCGATTTCGATCTGCTGCAAGATGTTCTCGAATTCCATGTCCAACATACCGGCAGGAATCTCGAATTTATTGGCTTCATCCAACGCATCCAGCAATTCTTTCTTCAAAACGATGCGAGCATGACCGTCCAGCTCTTTTTGAAGCTGTTCGCTAACAGCCTCTTTAAGTGCTTTAACATCGTCCATACCAAGTGACTTGGCGAACTCGTCATTAATCTCGGCTTCGGCTGGCTCACGCAACTCGTTAACCTTAACGTCGAAAATAGCGTCACGACCCGCAAGATCCGCTGCACCGTATTCTTCAGGGAATGAAACCTTAACTTCGACTTCATCGCCGGCTTTCTTACCAACCAACTGCTCTTCGAAACCGGGAATGAACTGGCCACTACCAAGTGTCAGGCTGTGACCGTGTGCGTGCATACCTTCATGCTCGACATTGTCATCCGCTGTACGACCGTGGAAGTCGATAACCACAATGTCACCGTCTTTGGCACCGCGCTTTGTCGTTACTTCTTTAGAAGACGTATTGTTAGAAGCAATACGCTCAAGCGCTTCATCAACTTCTTTAGCTTCAGGCTCGGTAATCAGCTTGTTCAACTTGATAGTCTTGAAATCTGCAACTTTGAATTCAGGAAGCGCTTCAACGCTCACTGTGTACACAAGGTCTTCACCATCATCAAAGCTCTTCACTTCGATCTTCGGCTGCATAGCCGGTGTGATTTTCTTATCCGCTAGCGCCTTTTGTGATGTCTCGTTCACAGCTGCTTCCAAAATCTCACCCATAATCGCCTTGCCGTAACGCTTCTTCAACATAGCCAAAGGCACTTTACCAGGACGGAAGCCCGGCATTTTCGCAGTTTGACCAACTTCCTGAAGCTTTACATCAACACGTGCGTCAATGTCATTGGCTGGAATGGTGATTTCGAGTTCGTGGCTTAGGCCTTCGGATTTTAAATCTTTAACTTTCATTGCGTTCATTTCTGTCATCTTTGTTTGGGCGCTCTGCGCCTTATTTAGGAATGCTGTTCATCAGCATAATCGCTATTCATTGATGGAGCGGCTGGAGGGACTTAAACCCCACGAAGCAACGCAACGCGTTGTTCGCCTTTTAAAAAAGTGGGGGTCCACTTCATCCAGACTACCTATCTTTTTAGAGATAAGTTACCATCCATTGATTGGTGCGGCTGGAGGGACTTGAACCCCCACGCCTCGCGGCACTAGAACCTAAATCTAGCGTGTCTACCAATTTCACCACAGCCGCACGCGTCAATGTGGGCCTATCCTTAATGTGAAATTTTAGAAAATTCAAGCGATTTCCGCAGGTTTCTGTAGATAAATAACGAATGAGAACGCTAAGGTCAGCAAGGCTGTAACTAAAAACCTCAGCGCACCTACTGAGGTTTTCTAAAGATAATCCTACTAAGGGAGGAATGGGGCGACCGACGGGACTTGAACCCGCGACCACTCGGATCACAACCGAGGGCTCTACCAGCTGAGCTACGGTCGCCACACCAATTTGCTCAATTCAGATTGTTTTCTGTATATGGTTATGGTAGCTCTGGTCAAGTTTTCTATTTGATTAAAATGCAAAAAAATATCAAGGACTGACCACCTGTGACCGCCACAAACCTAAAATTCAAAACAGCCAAAGACTTCCTCAAATACATATCTGATAACGACATCCAGTTCGTTGATATGAATTTCACGGACCTTCGCGGTAAATGGCAACATACAACAGAGCACGCAGCTGGCTTGGATGAATACAAGCTGGATCGCGGAATTTTCTTCGACGGTTCCTCTATCGCAGGATGGCAGCCTATCAACGATTCCGACATGGTCATCAAACCCGATCTTAGCAAAGTCGTATACGACCCATTCGCGGCACAGAAGACTGTCAAAATCTTCTGCGACATCCACAATCCCGACGATGGCAAAGCCTACCAGCTAGACCCTCGCTCCATCGCCAAGGCGGCGGAAAAATATCTCGGCAGCAGCGGCATGGCTGATACCGCCTAT
>CAYGQG010000065.1:0-10986 GCA_964351955.1 uncultured Micavibrio sp.
TTGCGGTCCAAAAGTACGGGCAGGGTTAGGCCGACAGATTTTTGATTAAGGGCTGTCTGTTGCTCGTTTAGTAATCCTTGTAGGCGCTGCAAGCGCTCATCCGCGATATCGTCGCGGACTAAATTCTGCATGTTTGCTGCCGGTGTGCCGGGGCGGGCGCTGAACTTGAATGAATAACAAGACACAAACTCGACACGGCGAACCATATCCATCGTGTCCTCGAAGTCTTGATCCGTTTCCCCGGGGAAGCCGACGATAAAGTCGGAAGAAAACGTGATGTCAGGGCGGGCTTTGCGTAAGCGGTCAATCACATCGAAATATAAATCGCGATCATGCTTGCGGTTCATCGCTTTCAAAATTTTGTTCGACCCGCTTTGTACAGGCAGGTGGAGGAATGGCTGAAGCTTTTCCAGCTCGCCATGTGCGGCAATCAAGTCGTCGTCCATATCGCGTGGGTGCGACGTGGTGTAGCGGATGCGCTCTACGTTCTCGATCTCGTTGATTTCCCGCATAAGTTGGGCCAAGCCCCATGTAGTGCCGTCAGGGCCAACACCGTGGAAGGCGTTCACATTCTGCCCCAGCAGGATAATCTCCAAAGCACCGCCATCGGCTAAACGCTTGGCTTCGTCAATGATCTCTTGCGCTGTGCGGGAATATTCAGAACCGCGTGTATAGGGGACAACGCAGAACGTACAAAACTTGTCACAACCTTCCTGAATAGACAGATATGCGCTAGAGCCTGAATTTTGTTGTTCTTCGGGAAGTTTGTCGAATTTATTATCGCCGGGGAATTCGGTGTTGATGATGCGCTCGCCGCCATTCGCTTCGATCACCATCTCGGGAAGCTCGTGATATGTCTGCGGTCCGAACACCATATCGACATACGGTGCACGCTCAAGGATATAATCACCTTCGGCCTGCGCCACACATCCGGCAACCGCCATCAGCATCTTGCCGCCTTGCTCTTCTTTCTTGTCTTTTAACGAGCGCAAACGCCCCAGATCTGAAAAAACCTTATCCGTCGCTTTTTCACGAATATGGCAGGTGTTTAAAATCACCATATCTGCATCTTCTGCAGTATCGGTCGTCGCGTATCCAAGCGGGCGTAGAATATCAGCCATGCGGTTGCTGTCATAGACGTTCATCTGACAACCCCATGTTTTGATGAAGAGTTTCTTCGCGCTGTTTCCTGATGCATTGCTCATGAGCGCTTATAAACCACAGACATCCACGCAAAATCAATAAAATTCAGGAGAAAAAACTGGGCAAATAGCTGGACATATCTGCTATTCTAATCATATAACCTCAATTCACTTTCTAACCACGAGCGCGTTTATGAACCGTATTCTGCTGACTGTCCTAGCTGTTTTGCTTTCCATGCCTGCCTACGCCGGCAATTGCTATTCCAACGCCGAGGCAGAGGCCGAGCAGGGCATTCGTATCCATAGTGAACTTATGGTCATCGGTTTGAACTGCCAGGCTATCGGCGCGCGCCACGGCCTGAACCTTTACGGCGATTACCAACAATTCACAGTTGATCACTCAACGCTCATTCAGAAATATGAATCAATCTTGCTCAAATATTTTGCCAATAACGGTGGCGGCAAAGCCGAAGCACAACTGAACAAGTTGCGTACTGACTTTGCGAACAAAATTTCGAAAGATGCTGCAAATCTGCGCCCTGACGTGTTCTGTTCTAAGTATGCCCCGCGTATCACCAAAGCGTCAGAAATGGATCGCACAGCGGTACGTAAATGGGCATCCACATTCTATAAATCACATCCCGTATCCAAACCGTTATGTGACGGCTAACACGCCTAAACACATGATAGGCTTGTCAGAATCACATTATTGTGTAACCGTTAATGCATGTTTGATGCGTGTTTTCCAAAAACAACCGAAGCCTTAACCGAACTGTCGCAATCTTGCGTAGAGCCGGGCATAGCCAATGCCGTTGACTGCGCGTTTGCCAAGACTTCTTGTGTATCAAACGGAACGATATTCTATTCCATACCTGTGGAGCTGGACACGGTTTCAGGTATAGAAACCTTCGACGTTCCGATCTTGCTCGCATGGCTGGCGGCCTGTTCGGTCTTCTTCACCCTCTATTTGGGCTTTATCAATATCCGGTATTTCGGCCATGCCCTCGCGCTGGTTTTTAAAAAGAAATATCAGGAGCCCGAAGCTAAGGGCGAGTTAACCAATTTCCAATCCTTAGCTGCATCTTTATCGGGAACTGTCGGCCTTGGGAACATTGCTGGCGTGGCTGTCGCCGTATCGCTCGGCGGGCCGGGCGCTGTCTTCTGGATGATGGTGATGGGCTTTTTGGGCATGTCGACCAAATTTGCTGAAGTTACTGTCGGTTCGAAATATAGGCGCGACCGTACTGCCGACGACTCGCCGCACGGTATTTGCGGCGGCCCGATGTATTACGTACGCGATGCTTTTACTAAACGTAAAATTCCGTATATCGGATCGATCCTTGCCATTATCTTCGCGCTGAGCTGTATCGCAGGCTCTCTGGGCGGCGGAAATATGTTCCAAGCCAACCAATCCCTCGAACAAGTTGTACGTATCACAGGCGGCGACGAAAGCTTCTTTGCCGAAAACGGCTGGGTTTTTGGGGTTGTGCTGGCTTTTATGGTTGGTTTGGTGATTGTCGGCGGTATCCAATCAATCGGTAAAGTCGCATCCAAGCTCGTGCCGATGATGGCGATTGTTTATATGGTCTCTGCCTTATCTGTGATCGCTATGTTTTGGCAGAACATCCCCGAAGCGTTCATGACAATATTCAGAGAAGCCTTAAACTTCGAAGCCGGCTTCGGCGGTGTTTTGGGCGGTATGCTGGTCGGTATTCAACGTGCATCTTTCTCTAACGAAGCGGGGCTTGGTTCCGCGCCGATCGTGCAATGTACGGCTAAAACTGAATACCCTGTACGTCAGGGCTTTGTCGGTATGCTCGGCCCGTTCGCCGATACGATCGTTGTCTGCTTCATCACCGCTATGCTGATCGTCGTTACAGGCGCATACCAGAACGCTGACGGTATCAACGGCGTAGAGCTAACCTCTATGGCGATGGAAAATGGCGGGGAATGGTTATCTTATGTATTGGCGCTTGCTGTCTTCCTGTTTGCGTATTCAACGCTGATCACATGGTATTATTACGGGGAAATCGGCATGACCTACATTCTTGGTGAAAAGAAATGGGTCGCCCATTTATACAAAGCCATTTTCCTGACGGTTGTTGTCGCCGGAACATCCGTAAAACTCGGTAACTTTATCGACTTCACCGATGGGCTGTTCCTGTCTATGGGCTTCGCCAATATCATTGCTCTGTATATGTTTGCGCCGGAAATTAAGCGCGAGCTGAAAACATATATTCAGTCCATGAAAGCTGACGCTTAATCTTATCCACAAGCATACCGTGACTCGGTTTGAGCTCTATCAAGGGTTAGCAAAGACCCCACACCACTGCCTGTGAATAACCCAAAAAACCCCCTTGCGACAGGGTTTTGATCATGGCTTTTTAAAGCATCTTCACACGTAAATTTTTGACCTGTCTGCTGCAACGCGGACGCATTTAGGAGCTTTAAAACATGCGCAAACCTATTGGTATCAACAAATCCACGATCAAAATGACCGAAGATCTTGCTGTTCAGGAAAAACCTGAAGCCAAGACCACGGTAGATACCCATAAGGACACAGGCGCGCTGAACATCGATAAGCGCACAGAGGGCACAGAAGCTCTGCGCAGGAAAGCCAGCGGTTTGGGCGGTTTAAAGATGGCTGCGTCCGAAAACATCATCAAAGACACGGAAGTGAAGGCTGAAAGCTACGACCATGATGAAGAGCCTGTATTGTTGCTTAAACCTGCAAACCAGAACATAGCGCTGGCAAAGCCTTCCCGCACCGTACGTGTCTTGGAAATCGTCAGTGCGGTGGCAACAATTGTCTGGATCACATTCTGTGTGTTCTACGCGGCGACTACGTCCGGCTTTTCCTTTGCCCCGCAGGCGTTTGGCGCATTCATCGCGGGTGTACTTGCACCACCTGCAATGCTCTGGATGTTGGTAACAACACTAAATCGTCGTTCAGATATAAATACTTATGCCGCTTCCTTAAGATTAGAGCTTCAATCTTTGCTATTTCCAACTGAAGAGACAGCAAGTCTCATTAATAAGGACGTTGAAAACCTCTGTCGCCAGGCTGCGGAGATCGCGGCGGCATCAAAGGCCACGCTGAAATCACTGCAGCGCGCCCGCCAAGGTTTGCGTGTTGAGATTCGTGATTTCTCGGGCGTGTCCAAGAAAACGGAATTCCATATTGACCGCCTCGCAGAAACCCTTCAGGAGCGTGCAACGAAGCTACAATCCCTGACCGAAGAGATCGAGCAGCGTACAGCATCTATTGACGATCGCACACAAGCTGGCGCAGAAGCATGGGACCAAGCCACGCTGACTGTCTTGCAACGTACCGCTGAAATGGAAGCGGCTCTTGATAAGGGCACGGATAAGCTTTTGGACGCTGCGGATAAAACCAGCGGAAAAACCAAGGATATCCAGAATGCTCTGGACCAGAGCTATGTGTCTCTGTCTGACACCGTGGATGAGGTTGCAGAACGCCTCGAAGCCTTAAGCGGTCGTTTCGATGATCATAAAGCCGGTTTGGCGACTGCCGCCGATGACATGAGCGCGGAAACACAACGTCTTGCCGAGATGATCCGTGATGAGGTTGAAGGGCTTGAAAGCGTAACCGACCGTACGGTCGAGGCGATGAGCCGTTCCGTCAGCACGATCCAGAACCATAAACAGGCACTTGATAACGGTGCGCAAGATTTGGCAAACCAAGCCAAGGACATTTCAAAAACTCTGTCCGAAAGTGTTAAGGATGTTGAACGCGTCATCAACAGCGCGGAAGAAAAGGCAGATTCTCTGGTCACTCGTCTGGATGAGAAGACAGGCAGCCTGCAAAGCACCATTAGCAACATCAGTAAGGAAGCTGACTTCATCGAAGTTGCGGGGCAAAAAGCAGCGAACCAGCTGAGCGAAGCGCTATCCGTGGCGATTGCCGGTTCTGAAAGTGTCGGCAGCGCCGTCCGTCGCGCCGTGGAAGCTTTGGAAGATACATCATCAGAGGCAGAGAGCCGTGCCCAAACATTGCTACAAGCCACAGAGGAGCATATCGGTGCTCTAAATGAATCGGGGCGTACGCATGCCGAAGAAATCCGCGACATTGCCAAGATGCTGGAAAATAGCCGCGAGCAGATTGAAAGTGCATCTGTCGCGACAAAAGATCATATCGAGCACTTATCCAAAGCGGTCGAAGAACAGAACCACCAGATCACAGTGTCCAGCGCGAGCTTGAAAGAGCGTATTCAAAGCGTGCAGGCTGCACTCGAAGGGCCGTTATCTGACATCAAGGCGACAATCGCCGATGCGGATGCGCGTCATGAATTGATCGAAACTGTGCTTCGTCGTCGTGTCAGCGACCTGAACGAGGCCAGTGAAAAGGCGACAGTGAGCGCCGAGAACATTCGTGAGATCCTCAAAGGACAGGCGCAGGAGATTTCAACTCTGTCCGGTCAAATCGCCGGAAACGCACGCACGATCAATGACCAAATGACCCAGCAGAAAGACCAGCTGGCCAATCAGGTGCGTGAATCGATGCAAAACGTCGATACTGTGCGCGAGGCGTTGAAATTCCAGACCGTAGAGCTGAAAGATACGGCGGAACGGGCGGTTGAACGTGTATCCGAACTTAAGAATGAAATCACAGGTCGTTGCGGTGAGATTGATGAAGCCACCAAGGGCAGCATCAGCCACCTTGAGCAACTTGATGACCAGCTTGAAAGCTGTACGATTTCGATCAAGTCTCAAGCGGATACAGCAGGAACAGCACTTGTAAACTTAAATGATAACCTTAAAAATACAGCACAAGATATTGAACCAATTTATAAAAATGCAGTAGATCAGGCGAAAGAGGCGGGCGACCGTTTCGAAACGCTGAAGAGCGCAATTGAAACCACAACACAGAGCAATATGCAGAATATCCAGCATGTCAGCGCGGTATTCGATGAACGTCTGGAAAATCTGAAGACAGGCTCGGACCAAGCTGCCGATGTTCTTAAATCCTCCAGCGACCATCTCAAAGCCCGTGTTGAGGATATCGAAAGCGCGTCACAATCCGCGGAAATCCGCATGCGCGAGATTGCTTCATCCTTGTCCGACCAATCTTCTGACATCCACCTGACTACTGATCAGGCGTTGTTGAAGATCGAAACCGTACAAAAGGCTATTAACGAACAGTTCCATGAACTATCCGCATCCGTGGGACAGGCTATCGCCCGTATTCAGGATGCTGGTACGGAATTTGTTAAGCAATCTTCCGACCTGCAAAGCGAGGCCGACCGTACGTCTATGCACTTCGAAGGGCTGGGCGCAAAGGCGCGTGAGGAAACTGGTCTGTTGCACGAAGCCAGCCAGAAAGCGGTTATCGACACCGAAGCTATGGTTCGCGCCGTGGAAGAGGAAGCCAAGAGCTTGCTCGAACGGGCGCAGGAAACATTGCTTGAGCTACAAAAATCCGGCGATAGCTTTGCTCTTCGTTCACGCGAGATCGCCGAGCAGATGAGCAACTCCCTAACCACATCGAAGAAATACGGTTACGAACTGAAATCCCAAGCCAACGAAATTTCCGAAGCTTCTGCCAAAACCGTACATGATCTCGATCAATCGGTTAGCGCGCTGAAATCACGCATCCAAGCGAACGGAGATGCGGCAAACGATGTTACGGTTAAGGTCGAGAAAACTCGTGAGAACTTGTCCGGTGAGTCCGAACGATTGATCAGCGTCTCTACCGCGGCCCTGGAATCCGCACGTACGGCGGCGACAACGTTCAGCAAGCAGTCAGACGCGTTGTTCAAGGCATCGCAGGATGCTTCTCGCTATGCCGAGAAGATGATGGAGAAAACTATGCGCGTACAGCGTGAAGGCTTCATGAATTCTGCGAAGTTCATTGTTGAAAGCCTGCACTCAATGTCTGTCGACCTTACGCGGGTCAAAGATGGCGAGATTGCCGAGAAAACATGGAAAGCGTTCCAGAAAGGCGATGTCGCGGCATTCACCCGCCGTATGCAAGCCATCAGCACCGATACGGAGTCTATGGATAAGGCGCGCACAAAATTCGCCAAGGACACAGAATTCAGAACATATGTCCTGCGTTTCATCCGTCAGTTCGAAGAGCTGTACGCACAGGCACATGAAAACGATCATGGTGCAATGTTGTGTGCCACCATCGGTTCTAGCGAAATCGGCAGCTTGTACGCGACCCTTACGGAAGTGTCAGGCAAAGAGTCAGTACTGGGCGGTAAGAGCGATAAAGCGGCGTAATGCCTGAGATAATTGCATTTGCACCGTGATCGCCTATTGATCTGCGCGGCCAAAAACACAATAATAACTTTATATGAAAAGGCGAGGTTGCTCGCCTTTACTTTCTTCTTAACCTGACTCCTAAAGGGTGACTAAATAGCATGGCTAGCATCGGCAAAACCAAGTTCTGCAAAGGTATTTCGGACATTTCAGATAGTTACTCTGGCTTCATTATCGACCAATGGGGCGTTCTGCATAACGGTGAAAAGCCATATGACGGCGTTGTTGAATGCCTGAAGGAGCTGAAGTCTCGTAAGAAACACATCATAATTCTGTCCAATTCCGGTAAGCGTGCCGCTGAAAATAAGGAACGTTTGAAAAAAATCGGGATCGGCCCGAGCCTGTACGACGTAATTCTTACTTCGGGTGAAATGACATGGCAGGGGATTAATAACCAGACTGACGGTATCTTCGAAGGTCTTGGTAAGAAAGTATACGTCATCAGCCGTGGCGGAGATCGTTCCATCGTTGATGGCCTTGATATCGAGGTTGTTGATTGCCCGTCAAAAGCAGACTTTCTGATCATCAGCGGTTCCGACGCACCCGATAAAACGCTCGAAGATTACGAGCCGACTTTGAAACTCGCCGTTAAACATCGCCTAACAGCTCTTTGTGCAAACCCTGATAGCCGCGGCGTTATGGGCAAGCAAAGCATTATGGGGCCGGGAACTTTGGCTCGTCGTTATACGGATTTCGGCGGCGTTGTGCATTATATCGGTAAACCGCACCAGCCGATTTTCAAGGAATGCATCAAGATACTACAAGACCAAAATATCTATCCGGGTCAAACAATCGTTATCGGCGATGCGTTAGCGCACGATATCCTTGGCGGCAATATGGTCAATATCGATACATGTCTGGTAAAAACCGGTCTGCACGCCACGTCATTCCAGAACGCAAAAACAGCGGCAAGCACCGAAAAAGCTTTGATGTTACTGGCTAATCAATTCAACAGTGTTCGTCCGAAATTTTTGGTTGATCGTTTGAAATGGGGTGACCCACTGCCAGACCGTAAGCATAAAAAACGCGCAGGCCGCGCTTAAAAAAGCTTAGCTGTGATGGCTATCTGGCGGTAATAACACCTGCATAGCATCTTTGATTTTCGGCAAAGCTCTGACAGCGGCTTCTTCGCCGCGTGCAATCAATTCTTCTGCTCTTTCAAATTCCAGCATCCCGATGTCACCGATCTTCGGTTTAATATGAATATCCGGCGGATCACCGGCAAGGCGGGAACGTGTAATTCTGTCTTGTACGATATTGAGCGCGGACACCATAACCCCGAACAGGCTCGGCGCATCGCTTTGTCGCGCAAAAATCCGTTTCGTAAGGCCGGATGTGAATCGTTTTCGTGCAGAGGCCGGAACGTCATCATCATCAAATAAATCAAATCCTGCCACTGTCTGGTATTTGTTCCCCGGTTTAACGGCTTTACCAATAATGTCAGCGTTCAAATCCACGGCGATGGTCATGCGCGAACCCATAGCTTGCGCGGGCGCAACGGGAACGGGGTTAACCAACGCACCATCCACCAACATACGGTGATTACGATCCACGGGCGGAAATACACCGGGCAGGGCATATGACGCAGTAATTGCATCCACGATAGATCCTTTGCGCAGCCACACTTCATGCCCCGTCGACAAATCAGCCGCAATCGCAATAAAGGGGTAGGGCAGGTCTTCTATGTTCATATCTTTGAAGTTCTGGTCCAAAACACGGCGCAGGCGCTTCCCGCCGATCATGCTGGCGCTGCGGGTATGAAAATCGAGATAAGACAGCATCCGCATACGGTTCAGCGAGCACGCCCAATCTTCCAGCTCTCTGAGCTTTCCGGCGAGATAACACGCCCCGACAACCGCACCGATCGATGTACCGGCAACAATGGAGGGTTTAATACCGTGGCGCTCTAAAACATTTATAACGCCAATATGGGCAAATCCACGCGCGACTCCGCCACCTAAGGCAAGCCCTATGCCTCGTGTATGGCCATTTTCATCGGGGGTTGTGATATCTCTATCGATATCTTCTTTGTCGCCTTCTATATCCGTCATTAAACATCTTTTCTTGAAGTTTTTCTGATATTTATTATAACACAAGGCTCATGCCAATCGATAACACAGAACATTCTGCACCGCCGCAAAACTCAACGCCCGCATTAATGAAGCGAGCGACCAAAGTTTATGTGAGTCGTTATACGGGCCAAATCCTGCTGGCTATGCTGTTTATGGCGATTGCTGCGGCGATGACAGCTGGCGTAGCGCAGCTCATGCAGCCGATTCTCGATGATGTGTTGAATGGTCAGAGAAAAGAGCTGATCTTCCCTGTTGCCGCGTCTGTGTTTGTTGTGTTTCTGCTGCGTGGCACATCCACATACCTGCATATGATCATTATGAACAAGGTCAGCCAGTCGATTGTGGCGGATATTCAAAAAGACCTGTTTTCGCGTTTTATGACGCTTGATTTACAATTCTTTCACAGTAACCCCAGCGGTCAGCTCATCTCTAATGTCATTAATGATGTAAATGTTATGCGTAACGCTGTGTCCGATGCGTTAATGGGAATCGGTAAAAGCGTCCTGACACTTTTATTCCTCAGTGGCGTGATGGTCTATCAGGACTGGAAGCTTGCGATAGCCGCGTTCCTGATCTTCCCGTTCATTGCCTTTTTTGTAGCCAAGCTTGGTCGTCGTCTTCGCAAAGTGTCCCGTAATATTCAGACCGAAATGGGCGGCTTGTCCGACCGTCTGTCACAAATTTTCCAGGGCATCCGTCAGGTGCAAGCTTACGGTATGGAAGACTTCGAGCGTGAACGCGCAGGGCTGGCGATCACCAGTGTTAAGAAACTGAACATTCAATCCGTGCGGATCGGTAACTTGTCCACGCCGGTGAATGAAATCCTCGTCGGTGCTGTTTTCTTTGCCATCATCCTGTATGGCGGTTATGAGGCCGCCGAAGGCAACATCACCGCCGGGCAGCTCGGCGCATTCCTGACCGCATTCACACTGGCTTACGAGCCGATGAAAAAGCTCGCTAAGCTCAACAATACGCTGCAACTTGGGCTGGGTGCGGCTGAACGGGTTTTCGCTTTGATTGACCGTCAACCGACAATCGCCAACGCTGCCGATGCCAAAATATTCGAAACCCAAGAGCCGTCTATTACATTCACGGATGTTGAGTTTCAGTACGAGGCAGGCGACAACCAAGCGTTAAGAGGAATCAGCTTCACCGCCAAACCCGGGCAGGTAACCGCCCTTGTCGGGCCATCGGGCGGTGGAAAAAGTACCGTCATGAATCTTATTCCTCGTTTCTATGACTCACAAAACGGAGAAGTGGCGATTGGCGGCGATGATATCCGTACGCTTGATCTCGTATCCTTGCGCGCCCATATGGGGCTTGTGTCGCAAGACATCACGATCTTTGACGACAGCATTGCTGCAAATATTGGTTATGGTCGTGCAGGCGCAAGTCAGGAAGAGATTGTCGCTGCTGCAAAGGCCGCCGCTGCCCATGAGTTCATTGAAGGATTCCCCGAAGGTTATGAGACAAAAGTCGGTGAGGAC